>JAMBLL010000179.1 GCA_023336765.1 Actinomycetes bacterium
ACTGTGAACTGAAAACTGTGAACTGAAAACTGTGAACTGAGAGCTCTGGAACCTGCAGTCCCAATTCGCTCGGCTTCCTAGTCCGTCGCTTTGGCTTTCTCGACCGCAGATTGGCCGATCGTACAGAGGTGGAGGAAGTCGCAGTAGCGGCAGGCAGGAGACGGATTCGCTTCAAACGGTCCATCCTCTGCGGCGTCCATGAGCGTCGCGACGTGTGATCGGGCTGTTTCCATCCACGCGTCATCGACGGCGACAGAATCCTCTTCGCACGTCCCACCTCCGAAGTAGGCGAACGTCACGCGGATATCGGCGGGGGCGTCCGATGACACGGCCCCGTCTGCGATCGCAAGGGCATATGCCTCGAGCTGTACCTTGCGCGCTTGGTCATCGCGGCGTTTCCCCGACTTGTAGTCGACGATCTCCCATGAGTCGTCGTCCGTGTAGATAGCATCGATCTTGCCCCTGACCACGCCATCGCCGATATCGAGGACGAACGGAACCTCAGCGAACGTGGCCTGGAGGTCGGCGAATCGTGACGTCTGGAATGCGTCCCAGGGATCGAGTCGTTCGGTATCAGCTTCGTCTGTAGGTTCTATGGCGGCGAAGCCAGCCAGGATCGGATCATCGAGTGGCATGACACCCAGATTGTGGTGTTCGACCTTGCGGTGGAACCGGGTTCCGAGTTGTGCTGCGATGCCAGGACGGCGGGGGAGCCTGTCGTGGTGGATCCACTTGAACTTCAGCGGGCACTCAGCCATGGCAACGAGGTTGGTGACGGATGTGGCGAATCGTTCGGTTCGCGGTGCAGTTGTGGGCTCCTTGAGATCGGCTATCTGCAGGATGAGTTGATCGCGCTGTTCCTCCACGGCATCCACGATATCGGGAAACGCGGTTGCTATCCACTGAGGATCCGCAATCACCTGGCGTAGCGCTTCGGTCCAACCCTGGTCGAGGTGCGGGTCGGGGTCGTGGACATGTTCAATGAACGCCGCAGGCTCGGGCTTGGGGCCGGGATCATCGGTCCACGGGCCGAGGGTCGAAGTCTCGAGGTCGTGGGCGATCATGAGTAGAGGCGAAGGGGACCGTTGGCGGGTGATCCGATCGTCCCACGCGTGCCCGGTCACGATGAGTTCATGCTTGGCTCGCGTCACTGCAACGTAGGCAAGCCTCCACTCGGCGTCGCTGTGACGGCTACGAAGCACGGCCTCGCGCTCCTTCCCCGGCGCGGCTGCTGAAGCCTCAACGAACGATGAACTGTCGAGACGCAGTTCGTACGGCATCGACGTTGCCCTTTTGGAGGGTTCGTCGAACTCCTTGACACGGGAAGGGAAGGTCCCCTCGCCGAGCGATGGGAGGAACACCACAGGCCACTCCAGACCCTTGGCCGAGTGTGCGGTGATGACCTGTACAACACTGTCGGCGATCTCGATAGCAGCGTCGAGATCGCTGGATGAGGATGCGTCGTTGAGGGCGTCGAGATAACGAAGGAATGCGGCAAGGGTGGGGTCGCCATCAAGCGGGGTCCACGAGTTGGCGATCGTCATGAACCTTCCGACATTGATCCGGGCGGTGGTTGCGCCAGAGGATGGCTGGGCTGCGATCTCATCCCAGAGTCCCAGCCGTTCGACAACCGAGGCAACGATGGCCGACACCGGAAGAACCTGAGCGCGTGCATGGAGTTCGTGGTGAATAGCTGCATAGTCGTCGAGAAGTTCCCTGCCCGACGGCGACAGGTCTTGGATATCGTCGAGGTTCTCGATGGCCGTTGCAAGGTCACGTGTGGGGTCGCCCTTGCACCAGCGTGCAAGGAGGGAGATGTCTCTCATGCCGAGCCGGAAGCGCCCACCCATCAGGATCCGTAGAAGGTACGGTTCGTCCCCGGGGTCTGCGAGCACTCGCATCCAGGCGACAAGGTCACTTACCTCAGCAATGGAGAGCAGTTCACCCATGGAACTGACGGAGTACGGGATATCGGAATCGCGCAGAGCCGCAACGATAGGTCTGATGGACGCCCTCTTCCTGCACAGGATCGCCACATCGGACCAGTCACGCCCCGCAACCCGACGCTCGAGGATCTCCTCAGCGATCCAGGCAGCCTCCTCGCTATCGGTCGGGAACCAACCGGCGACGACACTGCCGTTGCCGGCATCGGGTCCAGGCTTGAGAGGTTCGGAACCCTCGAGACGTGGCAGCAGTGTCTGGATCTCGTTTGCGAGGTCGAGGATGACACGGTCGGACCGACGGTTGACACTCAGCGGCAGCGTCTCTGTGGGCTTCCCATCCGGGCGAGGGAAGTGCACGGGGAAGTTGGAGAAGTTCTCAAGAGAAGCGCCACGCCACTCGTAGATCGTCTGATCGGAGTCGCCAACGGCCGTCACTGCCAGACCACCGGCGAAGACCGCAGTGAGCAACCTGCGTTGGGCCGGATCGGTGTCCTGATACTCATCGAGAAGCACGGTGTCGTACCTGCTGGCGATTCGCTGAGCGATCTCGTCGAATCCTTCGACGATGGCAACAGCGAGGGCGATGAGGTCGCCGTACTCGAAGAACCCGAGGTGGTGTTTTGCCGCTGCGAAATTCTGCGCTGCGCGCACAAGAGATGCTCGTTGCGTCCATACGTCGTCGGGAGTGCCAGGCATGAGCGAGAGAACGTCGGGTGCGGACAACAAGTTTGCCGTCAGCGTCTCGGACACGGCGAGGAGTTCCTTCTTGCGCTGTGAGAGCGAGGAGAGGTCGAGGTCGGTCGTCTCGAGATCGCGAAGTACCCGGTAGGCCAGTTCGGTCCGATGTCCATCGTCCATGAGCGATGCTGTGGGTTCGTATCCGACAAAAGCGCCGAACTCGTCGAGGATGGATGCCGCAAAGCCGTGGTAGGTGGAGACCTCTACTTCTCTTCCGTCCTCTCGCTCACCGACCGAGCCATGGAGGCGTATCCGCAGTTCGTCTGCTGCTTTGTTGGTGAAGGTGATGCCAAGGGCGCGTGTGGGATCACCTCCCGCTTCGACCGCTGCAGCAAGCCGTTCGACGATCGTCGTGGTCTTACCTGTTCCCGCACCGGCGACGACGCGTAGCGGGACGGCCGGGTACTCGATGATCGCTTGCTGCTCGGGTGTTGGGATGAACTCGCTCATTGGACGAACGCCTCCCGTCCCTCTTGTCGCGCGGGGCACACGAGAGCGACGCTGCACGTGTCACATTGGGGCCCAATGACCGGTGGAAAGTCCTCAGCGATGATCGAAGCTGTGATCTCTTCGAGAACGTCGCGCACGTCATCTATCAACGACATCGAGAAGCTCCGTGTGACGATCGCGTGCTTCTTCGGTTCCGTGCGGGGATACCAGAATTCTGCACCCGTGAACCTTCCGAGATTCGCAAGGTCAGGGTCGCTCATCGCGGCCAGCAGGTAGAAGCCGAGTTGGATCGACTCCTTCGCATCGGTAACAGACGCAGCCTTGGCTGATGTCTTGTAGTCGATCACATGCAGGTCTTTGCCTCGTTGTTCGATCCGATCCGCTCTGCCTCGCCAATCGATGCCCCCGATCTGGAGCGTGAGGCCTTTCTCGAATGCCACCGGCGAGCCGGCCTTTGGCCACTTCGTGTAGAGGTTGTTGAGCGTCTGTTCCGCCCGGTGTCTCCACGACAGCCCGACGGCATCGTCTCCGAAACCGTGCGCGTCCCACGCATCCTCGAGATGCTCCATCGCTTCGGCATAGGTCGAGCGTTCCCTGTCCTCGTCGACAGCGGCCTGCTCGGCATGCTCGAGGACGTTGTGAATGAGGTTCCCGAACCGCATCGGATCGGTCGTCTCGGACCTCGCGAGGAGGAATCGCTCGATGGCGTACTTCCTCGGGCATTTTGCGTAGGCGTCCGCCTGGCTCGGTGAGAGCCGGAGTGTTTCCGGGGTGATCTGGTCGTCTGGTCCATGTTCGCGGATGCCGTAGCGGGTCAACGGATCAGCCAACCCGATGTCGGTGCCGCGGGCGAGGACATCCAGCGCCGCGAGCCTGTGTGCCAACGGGACAAGCGGGTCACGTGCGGTTCTCCTCAGAGCGGCCTCGAAGGACCTCGGTGTGAGTGGGTCCGGATGAACCTTGGGCGTCATCGGTGTCGCGATGAGTGGGAGGAACCTGCTTGGCTGGCCCCCGGAAGCAGGATCATTGGTGGCCGTTGCGGTCCATACGACGCGCGAGGTTGCCCGGGTTGTAGCGGTGTAGGCGAGCCTGCGTTCCTCGTCGAGCCGAAAGGCAACATAGTCATGGGCATCTGTCGGGAGGTGAGGGCTCAGGAGCCTCGTGCCCAGAAGGGAGTCCCGCGTGCGCAGGTCGGGGAGCGCACCTTCAATTGCGTTGGCCACGTAGACGATGTCGTACTCGGTTCCCTTGGCATCATGGAGCGACCCGATCGTGACGCCTCCCCCTGCGTCATCGGTGAACGAATACAGCGGGTCAGCTTCGAAATCGGTCCCGGCCGAGAGCAACGCGTGGTCGCTCAGCGTTGCGTGTGGGGCTCTCTCTGTCAGCCTGGCGAGTACCTGGTTGAACGCGGCCCACGCCTTTCTGTCCCGCTCGTAGGAATCATCGAGAGCAACCTCCACGAGATACGGCAGGGTCGACCAGACCTCCCACAACCCGGCTGCGGCGTTGCGCGAGGTTGCCCACGAGTCGTTCTCCAAGAGGGCAGCGAGTTGAAGTCCATCGGGTACGTGGGTCGTGATGACGTCGGCCCACGTCGCTCCCGCGTCCACAAGCCTGGCCAGTTCGTTCACGGCGCCGTAGGTGAGCGCCACGTACGGACTCATGAGGATTCGCCTCATGGCAAGCTGTGCATCTTCACCGTCTGTCGTGCAAGCAGCCACGAGGTCATGGACGAACCGGACGATCGGTTCATCCGCAAGCCTGGATTCGGAGAAGGAGTGGGGGATCGACCGGCGTTCGAATGCGGCGGCAAGGTCGGTGCCGAACGCAGTTCGTGACCGCATGAACACGGCGATCTCTTCAAGGGGGACACCGTCGAGGAGATGCACACGTTCGATGTCGGATGCGATCCATTCAACCTCATCGCCGACCGTCGGGAATACATGGGACTCGACGACTCCTCCAGAACGTGTGCTCGCAACCTTGCCTGCCCCTCCTGGCAGAGCGCGGCCGGTCACCGATACGGCGGCATCGAGGATCTCTGCAGGCACGCGGAACGAGGTGGTGAGAACGATCCGTTCAGCGGTGGTCCCCATACGGTCCATGGCTACCTGGGGAAAGGAGAAGACGTTGTTGATGTCCGTTCCCCTGAACGAGTAGATCGACTGATACGGGTCAGCAGCGACGACCAGGTTCTGGGTGCCAGATGCCAGGAGGAAGGTGATCGCGGCCTGGGCTGGCGACGTGTCCTGGTACTCGTCTGCCACGACGAGCTCATACGGCTCTGCGATCTCAGGCCATTGCTCGAGAGCTGCGACGGCCTCGCTGAGGATTCGGCCGTAGTCGGTGCGGTTGTCCTTGGTGAGTCGGTTGTTGTAGCTGGCCATGAACCCAGCCATTGCACGGAAGCGTTCATCGTCGATGGCCGCAACGTCTGTGGGAGTCAACAATTGCTCGTGGCAGCGCAGGATGAAGTCCGTGACCTCTGATGCCATGACCGGAGAGTCCAGGAGCGTGCCGTATCCTGCCGGCCACGACCGGGGGTCTTGCGTTGTGAGCACCGTGGCCGCGTACTGCTCCTGTTCGGCGGCGGTCAGAACAGTGGGGGAGCGGGTCCACCCGATCTCGTCAAAGTGTGATTCAACTATCTTCATGGCAACGCTGTGGTACGTTGCGATGGTCACCCGGTTCGCTGCGGTCCCTATCAGCTCAGTGAGGCGTCCGATCATGTCGTTCGCACCGCGTCGCGAAAAGGCCAGCGCGATGATCCGCGATGGATCCATCGAACCCTCCGTCACCGCCCATGCAATACGTTGTGTGAGGAACTGGGTCTTGCCTGTTCCTGGACCTCCCACGATGATCTGAGGGTGTCCCGCAACGGGGATATGGTTGGGCCAGTCATCAGGGTCGACCCTTGTCTCGGCGGGGAAGGTCAAGGTGTATCGGACTCCTCCTCAGTGTCGGAC
>JAMBLL010000180.1 GCA_023336765.1 Actinomycetes bacterium
ATCAGCTGTCAGCCATCAGCCATCAGCCAGAGCACAGAGCGGAGAGCGGAGAGCGTAATGAAGACTGAAACGATCAGCGTCCACACCGGACAGGCGAAGGTTGTGGTCGATATCACAGGTCACGTTGTTGCGTTTGTGGAGGGGGAGGGGGATGGGTTGGTCAACGTTTTCGTGCCACATGCAACCGCCGGGGTGGCGATCCTTGAGACAGGTGCCGGGTCTGACGCCGACCTGCTCGACGCGATTGACAGGATTCTCCCGCCGGATGACGGCCTTTACCGCCACCGGCATGGCTCGCCCGGGCATGGCGCAGACCACGTGCTTCCCGCATGGATCGCACCTTCGATAGTCGTCCCTGTCATCGAAGGCCGTCTCGCACTTGGTACCTGGCAGTCGATCGTCCTCGTCGACCCCAATCGGGACAATCCGATACGGACCATGAGGCTGTCGATGGTCACGGCGTAGATCGTAAATCGTACATCGTAAATCGCCAGCAAGCTGCACAGACTCCGGTGGGATTCCGAACGTGAGGTGACGACATCGTGATCGAGGCGGAGAGACCCCACGACGATTGTTCTACGATTTACGATTTACGATTTACGATCTACGACTCTCTCCAGGGCCTTAGGCGTCACGCTGCCGTAGACTGAAACCGCATCTTGTAGCGATTTCGTGGAGAACCCCTATGCAGCAGGAAACATTGCGCGCCACTGAGCGCGTCACGTCAGGGAGCAGAGCCTCGAGAAGGCTCCGCCGGGATGGCCGTACGCCAGCCGTTGTGTATGGCACGTCGATCGATACGCGCGCTGTGCATGTCGCACAACGTGATCTCTACGGCGTCCTGAACACCGAAGCCGGCCTCAACGCGGTCATCGAACTCGACATCGACGGTTCCACGATGCTCGCAATCGCACGTGAGATTCAACGTGACCCCATCCGCGGTGACATCGCACACCTCGACTTCATCGAGGTCAGACTCGACACGGAGATCGATGCCGAGGTTGGTATCGACTATCTCGGTACTCCTGCTGGCGTTAAGGATTCTGGAGGCATCGTCGAGGTCCTCGAGGCTTCGATCATGATCTCTGCTCTGCCGAACGCAATTCCTTCGTCCATCGAAGTGGACGTCGAGCACCTCGAACTCTTCGACACACTTAAGGTCGCAGACCTCCCCGTGATCGATGGTGTGACGTACCTCCTAGAACCCGACCAAACGCTCGTGACCGTTGTACTTCCTGCGGCCGAGGTCGAGCCCGAACCTGAGATCGACATGCTCGAGGGTGAAGAGGGCGAAGTGCCTGAGGGTGAAGAGGGCGAAGAAGGCGACTCCGCTGAGGATGAGGGCTGATCGAGGGCTCACCAGCCAAACTCATCGTTGGACTCCGCAACCCGGGATCCAGATACACGGGAACGCGCCACAATATCGGTGGCGTGGCTGCAGTTGACTTCTGTGAAGAACAGGGCGCTTCGTTCAAGCGCGCACGCCAGGGAATCCGTGCCGAAGTATCCGAACTGACACTTGGCCAGCACCGTGCCATTGTTGTTCTCCCGATGACGTTCATGAACGAGTCCGGCCAATCGGTCGCACCGATCGTTCGCTACTACGGCATTGAACCGGACAACCTCCTCGTGGTGCATGATGACATCGACCTGCCGTTCGCAAGGATCAAGGTGCAGTGGGATGGCGGCCATGGAGGCAACAACGGTGTCAGGTCGATCGCTCAATCGATGAAGTCTCCTGACTTCTGGCGTCTGAAGATCGGTGTCGGAAGACCCCCGGGGCGGATGGACCCCGCTGACTATGTTCTCAGCAAGTTCCGCGGAAGCGAACGGGACGATATTGCGGTGTCTCTAGGCCGTGCGAGCGACGTCATCGGGGACTTCATTGTGTTTGGTGGGGAATCTGCGCGACAATCAGCTGGAGAACTGAACGACTGAGGGAGCAGGCATGGCGAAGTACGTCGGAGCGATCGACCAAGGAACGACGAGCACTAGGTTCGTGGTCGTCGACGAGGATGGTTCTTTTGTTGCGGTATCGCAGATGGAACACAACCAGATCCTTCCGCAACCTGGGTGGGTCGAACATGATGCGAACCAGATCTGGGCGAATACACAGGCTGTCATCACTGACGCCCTCGACAAGGCCGGACTCGGTGCAGGCGACCTCTCCGGAATCGGTATCACGAACCAGAGGGAGACAACGGTTCTCTGGAACAGGCGGTCAGGCCAACCCGTCGCCAACGCGATCGTCTGGCAGGACACGCGCACAGCTGACCTCGCGAAGCGACTCTCTGACGAACGCGGTGTCGATTGGTTCCGCGACCGGACCGGACTTCCCCCCGCGACGTACTTCGCAGGCCCGAAGATCCGCTGGCTGCTCGACCGTGATCCAAGCATCGTCAAACTCGCAGAATCGGGGGATCTTGCTTTCGGCACGATCGACTCGTGGATTGCATGGAAGCTCACGGGACGCCACGTCACAGACGTGACCAATGCAAGTCGTACGATGCTCATGAACATCGAGACGCTTGAGTGGGACGAGGAACTCTGTAACGCTGTTGGCGTCCCGATGTCGGTACTTCCCGAGATCGTGCCATCGATCGGAGAAATCGGTCCATGCTCGGGAGTGCTCGAAGGGACCACGCTGGCCACGATCCTGGGCGACCAGCACGCAGCACTGGTCGGGCAAGCAGCGTTCGACTCGGGCGGCACGAAGGCAACCTATGGAACCGGGGCGTTCCTCGTCACCAATACCGGACCCCATATCGTCCACTCCACGGCAGGCCTACTCACCACGGTTGCGTACCAGATCGCGGGGGAGCCTGCGATGTACGCGCTCGAAGGTTCAGTGGCCGTGGCCGGTTCTGCCGTGCAGTGGTTGCGCGACAACCTACAGATGATTTCATCTGCTCCGGAGGTTCAGACCGTGGCAGAGACTGTCCCTGACAACGGGGATGTGTACTTCGTCCCTGCGTTCTCTGGACTTTTCGCTCCCCACTGGCGAGCCGATGCGCGAGGCGTGTTCACCGGATTGACGCGGTTCTCCAATCGGGGACACTTCGCCAGAGCTGTCCTTGAGGCAACCGCTTATCAGACGCGAGATCTGGTCGCCGCCATGGAGGCGGACACAGGTGACCGTCTGAGTGAACTACGCGTCGACGGTGGCATGGTGGCCAACTCGCTGCTGATGCAGTTCATGGCTGACATGCTTCAGATGGACGTTGTCCTACCTGTCAATGTCGAGACGACCGTCCTGGGCGCAGCATTCGGCGCGGGGTTGGCATCGGGTGTGTGGTCATCCACGGATGCCATTGCGAGTCATTGGTCCGAGGATGTGCGTTACCGCCCCTTGATCACTCGTGGTGAGAGTGATGCCCTCTACACGGGATGGGAGAAGGCGCTTGACCGTTCCTTAGGCTGGGTGACGGACTGACGAACGGCGCAGCAGCACCAGCACCTATAGGCTGATAAGCGATGTCGATACCGAACCTGCTTGCCCTGATTCGCCTCATCCTGACTCCGGTCGCGATGGCGCTGATCCTTGCTTCGCCAGGGAACACCACCATGTCGATCGTCGCGACGATCGTGTTCGCTGTTGCTGCTATCACGGACTTCCTCGACGGATACCTCGCTCGGCGTTGGCGCATCACAACGACGCTTGGTGCCTTCCTGGACACTGTTGCTGACAAGATCCTCGTAACGGGTGCTCTGATAGCGCTCGTCGCCGTCGACTACACGAACATCTGGTACGCGTTCATCATCATCGGGAGGGAGATCGCGATCATGGGGCTGCGTTCGATCGCGGCACTCGACCAGGGGACCGTGCCACCCTCGATGTGGGGCAAATGGAAAGCAACGATGCAGTTCGTGGCGATCTCGCTTGCGATCCTGCACCTCGACATCATGATCGGACCCTGGAGGCTCGACCAGTGGTTCATGACAGCGGCGGTGGTCGTCACGCTCATCTCTGCGGGGGACTACTTCTCCAAGTTCCGATCGGTCTTCTCTCCTCGTGACAAGGCCGACTAACGCCTTCGTCACCGGCGGGAGTGGCCTGGTCGGGGGTCACCTCATCGGCGGTCTCATTTCAAAGGGCTGGACTGTTGACGCGCTGGTGCGTTCGCGCAATGCTGCCGGGAAGGTAACGGCACTCGGCGCGTCGCCAGTCCCGGGAGATCTCTTCGACACATCTGGAATTGCCGATGCGATGGGGCGAACTGCGATCGTGTTCCATGTTGCGGGCGTCAATGACACGTGCCCCCGGGACCCTGCTCCGATGGATCGAGTCAACATCGAAGGGACCCGTTCCGTGGTTGGTGCGGCCGCTGCCGCAGGCGTCGATCGGGTCGTGTACACGTCATCTGCGGCAACGATCGGGGAGGCAACCGGTGTTCTCGCGACTGAGGCCACGCCGCACTCAGGCGGTTTCCTTTCGCCCTATGCACGGTCCAAGTACCTGGCAGAACACGCAGCCTTTGCTGAGGCGAATCGGCTCGATGTCGACCTTGTTGCCGTCAATCCTTCGTCGGTCCAGGGCCCGGGAAGGGCGACCGGATCAGCGGAGATCCTGATCCGGATATTGAACTCGAGGCGTCCGATCCTGGTTGACACGAACATCTCGATCGTGGATATCGAGGACTGCACGGTGGGGCACATTGCGGCAGCAACCCACGGTGAACCCGGAGCACGGTACCTGCTCTCAGCGCGGCCGATCACCGTCGCCGACGCCGTGACAGCGACCGCAGAGTTCCTTGGGCAACCCATTGTGCCACGGTGGGTGCCCACCCGCGTGGCAAGGGCTGTCGGGCTGCCCCTCGTGTGGGCCGCAGGCAAGGCACGGCCAGGTGCAGGGATCTGCCCGGCGCTCGTACGGACGCTCCTTCACGGCCACCGCTTCGACGCAACAAGAGCCACGGAGGAACTCGGCGTGACATTTCGCCCGGCAACCGAGACA
>JAMBLL010000181.1 GCA_023336765.1 Actinomycetes bacterium
CCGATGAAGCTCGCGAGACGTGCAGGATGTCCACCGGCCTGGCCTGAGAAGATCGCGCCCAGGGCGTTCATCTGATCCTCGGTGGCCCTGTCATCGAAGTACAGCGCTGCCTGCCACTCGACCTCCATCATGTGTCCGGGCGACAGGACCGCCAACGCGACGTTCAAGCCGTCGAGTTTCGTTCCTTCGAAGTCGCCACTCTCGATGTGCCATCCCACGAGCACCGTGCAGTCATCCTCAGTTGGTGGACTTAGGAAGATGCACGGACATGCAGCTTCACAGTTACATGTTTCGAAATACTGCCCTTTGACGTTCCAGGTCATGGTTCTCTCCTTGTTCAACCCGTCCTTGCCCCGCAACAGTGCCACGACTACATGAACGACAGGTCGAAGTCGGCTCAACCGAAGGTCAAAACGGATCTCGGGAGCCTCGAGTGACTGATACCTGGGGCTACGGGTTCACTCTGTAGGTTCGGCATCGACGAGAACCAGCGCCTTGTCGATTGCATCGAGGCTGACAGCCACCAGTTCGGGTACCGACATGATGGACCCTCTGACGGACAGACGCCTGAACTGTGCATCATCGAGACCAGCAACGATGCTTTCCATCACCCGGTGATGAGGATGCCCGAGTGTCGAATCCGTGTCAGCCATGAGCGCTCCGGCGAGCACCGCGGCATCTTCGTGGAGTCCGACGCTGCTCAGAGCCCGTGTCATATAGCGCCAGGTGTGGCGCAGCTGCGTGTCATCTGCGATGCGATGCCAGTAGTCGACCACCGATGCGAAGTCCCTGAACCCGGCCTCCCGATCACCGTAGGCGGTAGCGACCGATGCGAGTTCCATCCGTGCAAGGTTGCTGAACCAATCGTTTGCAACCGAACTGGCCATCATCGTCGCCTCCTCGAACATCGCACCTGCCTCCTGCGGCTTGAGGTGCTTGACCGCGAGACCGCTCGCGTAGAGCGAGAACGCCAGCGAGGTTGGATTCCCTGTTTCTCTGGCCCCCGAAAGCGCCCTGGCTGCGGCCGCGGATGCTTCTGCGCGCCGACCGAGCACAGCCTCTACAACCGCTATGTAGTAGGTCGCCCACACGTATCGGGGACGGTTCCCCACCCTGTTGGCGATCTCAGCCACAGCGGAGTAGTGCACGAGCGCCGTCTTGGCATCCCCCCGGTAGAGCGCTATGTCGGCGAGGACATCCTCGGGGTAGCCGCACATCGATGGGACCTTCCCCTCGACATCGACCGCATCGCGTGCGAACCTCACAGCGTCTTCGAACTGGGCCTCCTGCCACGATCCCCTGGCAGCAGCGCCAGATACCGCCCTCCATCGGATGTCGTCCGACCCCAACTTCTCCCACAGCTCCCGTGCCCAGGACGCGACTTCGTTGTGGGACCTCCAATACGCCCCATCAGGCAGCGAGACCACGATCTTGGATGCCGACTCGAAGTCCCCGGTCGAGATTGCCCAGCGGAAAGCACCGCGCAGATTGTCATGTGCCGCGGACACCTCGACGATCGCGTCACCTTCCTCGTCCGAGAGAAGCCGGGTGGTCTCGAATTCGGCCACAGCGGCAAAGTGGATGGCGTGGCGCGTACGAACGCGAACGTCACGATCGCCGAGGCGGTCGAGAGCAAAACGGCGGATCGTCTCGAGCAGTCGATACCGCGTGCGGGTCCCTGTTGTTTCAGCCGTGATCAGTGACCGTTCAACCAGCATCGAGAGCTGATGCCTCACGACCTGGTGAGGCTCATCCTCGTCTGCGCATACCGCAAGCACGTCCTCGAACAGGAATCGACCCGACATCACACCGAGCCTGGCGAACAGTTCGCGAGGTTGAGATGGGAGAAGCTCATAGGACCATCCGATCGTGGCGGCGAGTGTCGCGTGTCGCGATTCAGCCGTGCCATCCACCGGCGAAAGCGACAATCGTGACCCGAGCGCAGCGATGATCTCGGTTGGCGTCATGGAGCCAAGGCGCGACGCGGCGATCTCGATCGCAAGCGGCAGACCGTCCAGGTTGCGGCAAAGATCCACGACATCACCCGAGTTGTCGTCGGTCAGTTCGAACGTGTTCGGCGCCCTTTGAACAAGGAGTTCGATCGCTGGCCACGAGGTGAGGTCATCGATGCGCGCCGAGGATCGCTCAGGAAAGGCGAGAGAGGGAGTCTGCCATTCGAACTCACCGTCCACGTGGAGAGGGGACCGACTGGTCGCGATGATGGTGAGCTTCGGGCACCCGCGCACGAGTGTCGCAAGGGCACCAGCGGCTGTATCCGAGACATGTTCGCAATTATCGACGACCAGCATTGCCGGCCGGGGAGCGAGATACTCGATCATACTGACAAGCGGCCCGACATCAGGGTGAGCCTGGACGCCAACACTCGCTGCGAGTACTGCTAGCACGGCGGGTCTGTCCTGGACCGCAGCCAGATCCGCGAAGAACACGGGTTGGACGCCAAGTTCGTCGACACGCCTCCCTACCTCCAGTGCGAGCCGGGTCTTCCCAACACCTCCCGGGCCCGTGAGTGTCAGCAGTCGCGCATCTTCGGTACGTGCCATCAGGTCATCGATCTCAGCGACGCGCCCGACAAGGTCAGATGTGGGAGCGGGAAATGCGTTGCGCTGATCCTTGCCACCAGTTGCCACCTCATGTACGAGAATCTGTTCCTCGAGGCGCTTCAATTCCGGTCCCGGTTCCAAACCGAGTTCTTCCGCCAGCGTGTTGCGCAGACGTCTGTATGCAGCCAGGGCGTCGCTCTGGCGGCCGGACAGGTACAGGGCACGCATGAGGATGCCCGTGAGCCGTTCATCGTGCGGCGTCGCCTCCACCAACACATCGATCTGTGCGATGACGCTCTCGGGTTCGCCATCTTCGATCATCGCTTCCGCCCACCGTGCTGTGGCGTTGATGCGTTGGCTGTCGAGGATCGCCGACTCTTCAAGTACCCACGGTCGATCCACATCCGCAAGGAGGGGGCCACGCCACAGGGCGAGCGCCGAGGCAAGCGTCGAGGCCAATCCATGAGGATCATCGATGTCAGATGCGTCGCCCACACCCCTTCGGAAGAGGTTGATGTCCGTTTCGAGTGCCGCACGTGTCAGCACATACATTCCCCGCTCGCCACGTATCTCGACTGCCGACCCCAGGATGCGTCGCAGATTCGATACATAGGTGCGGAGTGACCGTACGGCCCCATCGGGTGCCCGATCACCCCAGACGGCAGCAACGATCGTCGGAATCGGTATCAACTCACCGTCGCGCAACGCGAGATACGAAAGCAGGGCGCGCTGATTCGGCCCCCCGATGTCAATACGATGTCCTTCGACGATGAGCTCGAGCGGCCCGAGCAGCCTCAGTACATTCTCCATGGCCGTGTCCACGCCCCGATACTACGCGATGAACTCATGCGTTGTGCGCATGCGTGTTCGGACCGAGACGAGGACCGCCCCCGGGGAGCAACGTCGATCACACGGTGTATCGTGACATACACGATGGCAGACCCAAAGTTCCTCCGATTCGACACGCTCAGCCTCCACGCAGGGCACGAGCCAGACAGCGACCACCATGCACGGGCTGTGCCGATCTATCAGACGACCTCGTACGTATTCGAGGGTGTCGACCAGGCCGCCGGGTTGTTCAACCTGGAACGCCAGGGTCACATCTACTCCCGGATCTCAAACCCAACCGTTGCCGCATTCGAGGAACGGGTCGCAGCCCTCGAAGGCGGCGTCGGGGCTGTCGCAACAGCATCCGGGCAGGCCGCCGTGTTTCTCGCCATCCCGACGCTCATGGGAACCGGGGCACACATCGTCTCATCGAAGTCGCTCTACGGAGGCACCCATAACCTCTTCGCACAGACGCTCCCCCGGCTCGCGGGCATCACCGCGACCTTCGTCGACCCACGTGACCCCGATGCGTTCGCGGCCGCGATCAGGCCAGAGACACGGCTGATCTACGGAGAGACCATCGGCAACCCGGGGCTCGAAGTTCTGAACGTCCCCGCGGTGGCAGACGTCGCCCATGCAGCGGGGCTGCCGCTGATGATCGACAACACGTTCGCCACTCCGTACCTGTTCCGCCCGTTCGACCACGGCGCAGACATCGTCATGCACTCCGCGACGAAGTTCATCGGTGGGCACGGCGTTGCTGTTGGTGGTGTCCTCGTCGATGGAGGCACCTTCGACTGGTACACCTCAGGCAAGTTCCCGACCCTCACCGAGCCGTACCCGCCGTACCACGGCCTCGAGTTCGCAGACGAGTTCGGGACTCAGGCATTCCTCATGCGGGCACGGGTTGAAGGTCTGCGTGACTTCGGTGCCGCGATGGCACCCCAGACCGCCTTCTATCTCCTCCAGGGTCTCGAGACACTCCCGATTCGCATGGCACGTCACGTCGAGAATGCCCGTAAGGTCGTCGAGTTCCTCAACCAGGCACCCGAAGTCTCCTGGGTCGTGTATCCGGAACTTGACAGCCACCCGGACCGTGAACTGGCATCGGAGCTTCTCCCCAAGGGAGCCGGTGCGATCTTCCCGTTCGGTATCAGGGGAGACCGAGACGCAGGCCGCCGCTTCATCGAACGACTCCAGGTCTTCTCACACCTCGCCAATGTCGGCGACGCCAAGTCACTGGTCATCCACCCTGCCTCCACGACGCACGCAACGATGAGCAGTGAGGAGCTCGATGCCGCTGGTGTCGGGGAGGACCTCATCCGCCTGTCCGTCGGCCTCGAGGACCCCGAAGACCTCATCGCCGACCTCACCCAGGCGCTGCGGGCATCCCAGAGGGAATAACCGGATGGATCTGAACATCAACGGCCTCACGATCCACGCCTCCACCGGAGGGCGCCCCTTCGACCCGGAGAAGCCCACGGTGATCCTCCTCCATGGAGCGGGCATGGACCACACGGTGTGGCAGTTCCAGGCCAGGGCATTCGCCTATCGGGGCTACAGCGTCCTGTCGCTCGATCTGCCTGGCCACGGTCGCTCCGACGACCCAGCACCCGAAACCATCTCCGGATACGCCAACGTCGTCGCTGAACTCATCGATGCGGTCTGCGCGGATAGCGCGCACATCGTCGGTCACTCGATGGGAGCGTTCATCGGGATCGAACTCGCCGCGAGATACCCGGACAAGGTGCGATCTCTGACACTTATCGGGGTATCCGAGCGCATGCCCGTCCACCCCGACCTGCTCGCCGCCGCCGAAGTAGACGACCATCTCGCCTTCGACCTCGTGTCCTCATGGGGTCACACCAGGACCGCACACACAGGTGGGCATCCAACACCGGGGCTCTGGATGATGGGGTCAACGATCAGGTTGCTGGAGCGCTCCAAGCCGGGCGTGCTCCACAACGACCTGGCGGCATGCAACGCCTACGACACAGCGCTCGCCCGGGCCGCCGAGATCAGTGCTCCGACGCTCGTCCTCATCGGCGAGCACGACCTCATGACCCGTCCCAAGGGTGCGGCCTTCCTCGCCGAGGCTATCCCCGATTCCGCCACGGTGATCGTCCGCGGCGCAGGCCACAGTTTGATGGTCGAGCGCCCCGACGCCGTCATCGACGAACTCCTCGCGCTCTGGACTTCGGCGTAGCTGAGGCGCACATACGCTCCCGGCTGACGCCAAAGTCCAGAGGATCAGGAGTCGGCAGACACCTTTACCGAAGCTTTACACAGGGTGCGCTGCTCCTTGATGCCGACACGCTTTCCTTTGAGGGTTAGGAATAGACCATCTCTCAAAGGAGACAACCATGATGTGGCAATACGGAGGATTCGGCGGATTCGGGATGATATTCATGCTGCTGTTCTGGGTAGGCATCGTCGTCCTCGTCGTGTGGGGCGTGCGCAACGTCGGCAACAACAAGGTCGAGCGTGACACTTCGAACCGCGCCATCGAGATCCTCGACGAGCGATATGCACGCGGCGAGATCGATACGGAAGAGTTCAACCGCCGCCGTTCAGAACTTGGGAGGAACTGATGAAGGACAAACTCCTCCTCTTCATAGGTATCGGCGCCCTCGTTCTCGCCTTCGTCGGCCCTGCGATCGCGGGAACGGTCAGCGGCGATGGTGTGACCCCGTGGGGTCCGTTCAACCAGATGCGCTCCGGCCACGCCGGCGTGGGCCCCGGGATGATGTTCGGAAGTTCGGGCTACGGCTCAAGCCAGCCGGACTCGACGATCAGCGGCGCAGCCGAGGTTTCTGTGACACTCGATGACTTCGCCATCTCGCCATCGCCTGTGGTCATCACCGCAGGTCAGGCAACGAACTTCACGGTCACGAACCCAGGCGCAGCACCGCACGACTTCACGGTTCCCGACCTCGGCATCCGCATCGTTGTCGCCCCGGGCGAAACGGTTACGGCAGGCATCGATGCTCAACCGGCAGGCACATACGAAACACTGTGCTCCGTCCCTGGACATGCATCCCTGGGCATGGTCGGCACGTTCGTGGTCGAAAACCAGTAGTGACGCTCCACAGGCGACACGCTCAGATCTCCGCCCCCGGGCGTGCTGGAATCGGCCAGCGCACCCGCCGGGGCGGTCCGGTCGTACCCCCTACACTTTCCCCATGACCTCCCGACGCATCCTCATCGTCGACGACGAACCCGAGCTGCGCTCGATGCTTCGCCAGTACCTCACCCGAGAGGGGTTCAAGGTTGCTGAAGCCATCTCAGGTAACGAGGCCCTGGACATGATCGATCGGACCCATCCCGATCTGGTCCTCCTCGACGTCGGCCTCCCCGACATCGACGGGTTCGAGGTGCTCCGGACCCTGCGGTCGGATTCGGACGTTCCCGTGATCATGCTCACCGCCAGGGATGAGGAGATCGACAGGGTCGTTGGGTTGAGCGTCGGAGCTGATGACTATGTCGTGAAACCGTTCAGCCCCCGCGAACTCGTCGCTCGTATCCAGGCGGTCCTTCGCAGAGGCTCGCCTGCGGGAAGATCAACCGATGACACGTTGCGGTTCGCTGGGCTCACAATCGATGAGAGTTCCCGCGAGGTTCTCTCTAACGGAGAGCCTGTGGAGCTGAGCGCCCTCGAGTTCGATCTCCTCCTGGCGCTGGCCCAGGGCCCGAACCGGGTCTTCACCCGCCATCAGCTTCTCGAACGGGTGTGGGGCTGGGACTACTTCGGCGTCGAGCGGGTTGTCGATGTCCACGTCGGGAACATCCGCAAGGTACTCGGCGACGACGCGTCGAACCCCACCTACATCGCGACGGTACGTGGTATCGGCTACAAGTTCATCGGCAGCCCCGAGTGACAAAGCGCACAGAGAGCCTGCGCGTGCGCATGATCCTGTCGTACGTCGCCGTCGTGTTCGTGGGGGTGATCACCGTCCTGGTCGCGACCAGCATCCTCGCCCCCGCATTCCTCCACGACCACATCGTCCTGATGGAGGGGATCGCGGCCCCAGGGACAGGCCAGGCGGCGATCGACGACTTCGAGCAGGGGATCTTCATCGGGTTCGGCCAGGCCCTGTTCATCAGCGCGATCTTGAGCACGATCGCCGCACTCATCGTCGGGATTCTCGCATCCAACAGGTTCCTTCGACCCATCGACGACATCAGGCGAGCAACGCGGCGCCTCGCAAGCGGAGCCTATAGCGAACGGATCAACCCTCCACCCGAAGCCGAGCTTGCAGCCCTCGCGCAGGACGTCAACGCACTCGCACAGACGCTCGAGGACACAGAACAGGAACGTCTCCGACTGATATCAGAGGTCGCCCATGAGCTTCGCACGCCGCTCGCTACGATCAAGGGGTACATGGAAGGGCTCGTCGACGGCGTGTTCCCAGCATCCGACGAGGTCTTCATCGCCACAGGCAGAGAAGCCGCACGCCTCGAACGCCTCGCTGCGGACCTGAGCGAGCTGTCCAGGGTCGAGGAACGAGCCACGGACCTCCACTACGAACCTCTCGATGTGGGCGATATCGCGACCGAGGTCGCAAACAGGCTCGAACCGCAGTTCAACACCAAGGGCGTGGCGCTGCGCGTTGGGCCCATGCCACCGCTGCCCGCCCTCGTCGACAAGGACCGCATGGCTCAGGTGTTCACCAACATCATCGGCAATGCCCTGTCGTACACCCCCGAGGGTGGGATTGTCGAGATCACGGGGACTGTGATCGATCACCACATCGCCATCTCGATCACAGACACCGGCCGCGGCCTCGCCGGGCAGCAACTCGACACCGTGTTCGACCGTTTCTACCGGGCAGACCGTTCGACCCCCGGTGGTGCGGGCATCGGCCTGACTATCGCCCGCAGCCTCGTCCATGCCCAGCGCGGCACGATCATCGCGACCTCCCCCGGCCACGACCAGGGCACCACCTTCACCATCACGCTCCCCACCACCTCCTCCTAGAACATCAGGGCTTTGGCCCTGAGGAGCAGGTACGGTTGGGGGATGGAGGAAACGCAACAACACGCAGACATGAGACACCTCTTCGGATCGACGGCCAGGGCCCACCACGCCGTCTACGGTGGCCCGAACCCTGGATGGCCCCGCTGGTACGCCGAATGGATGTACGGACAGATGCTCGGACTCCTCGACTCGGACCCCACCGTCGAGGAACTCGAAGCATGGTTGGTCGTGATCGACGCCCGGTACAGCGACGAGCAGCCCGAAGGCTCCTGGCCCGGCCACTACGCGGACTGGACCATCACCTGGGACACAGACCGCTCTTAGGACTTTGGCGTCCAGAACCGC
>JAMBLL010000182.1 GCA_023336765.1 Actinomycetes bacterium
CCACTGGCCAGACAACGCCAGATCGCCATGTACGTGTGCCGGGAACACACCGACCTCTCTCTGCCCCGCATCGGGAGGGCGTTCGGTGGCAGGGATCACACGACAGTGATGCACGCCGTCGACAAAATCAAGGGCCTGATCCAGACTGACAAGAACGTGTATGACCAGGTAACAGAGATCACTCAGCAGTTGGGGACAACATGACCGTTGTCCCCAGGCTGGCTGGGCATGGAAACGCTATCGTGGATATCGTGCACCTTGTGCACAGTGGGTGTGGGTGACCGATACAGTGATACCACGGGTTCTTTGGACTTCTCCACAATCCACAGGGCCTACTACTACTTCTAGTCTTATCTAATAGATACATACAGCAGCAAGAGCAGGGAAAGAACAACGTGCGAATCAGAGCAGAAAGAGACGATCTGGCCGATGTGTTGACACGTGCAAGCAGGGCAGTCGGCACGCGATCACCACTTCCGATCCTCCAAGGGGTCCTCATTGACGTGGCCGGTGGTAGATTGACTGTCACGGGCACGGACAACGAGATCACCGTTCGCACGTATCTCGAGGTGGAGGTGACCGAAGAAGGTAAGGCGGTCATACCGGCGAAGTTGACAGCTGAGGCTGTTCACAAGCTTCCTCCAGGTGCGGTCACCATCGAATCCAACGGCACCGAGGTCGAGATCACAGGCAGTGGACCCCGTTTCAAACTGCGCGAGATGGCTGTGGACGACTATCCGAAGATCGCTGACAGCGACGTCACAGATGCGGTGACGGTTGATGGTGGGAGTCTCATCAAGGCGCTGTCCCAGGTTGGGGTTGCTGCATCAGGAGACGACGCGAGACCGACGCTGACAGGTGTTCTGTTCGAGGAGCATGAAGAGAGCCTCCGTCTCGTGGCAACCGACTCCTATCGATTGGCCGTCAGAGATGTTCCGGGAGTTGTTGCCCAGTCATCGAAACTCGTTCCCTACAGAGCGCTTCGGGAGCTTGGTCGTACGGTTGGGTCAGGGTCGATGAAGGTGGCTCTTGGTGATCGTGAAGCGGCGTTCATTACCAACGCGGGCCGGTTGACTGTTCGGATCATCGATTCGACTTTCCCCAACTACCGGCAACTCTTGCCAGAGGGCCACTCCAATAGGCTCGTCGTAGACAAAGCCGCGATCCTCGAGGCTGTCGGGCGTGCAGCCCTCGTGGCCGAAGATCACATTCCTGTGCGGCTCGCAATGCACAGTGGTGGTGTCGAGTTGAGTGTGATCCGCCAGGAAGTGGGGGAAGCCGTTGAACATCTTGAGGGTGAATACTCCGGAGAAGACCTCACGATTGCTTTCAACACGAGGTACCTAACTGACGGAATCAACGCTGTGGATGACGACAAGATCGTGATCGACACGAGTGATCCACTCAAGCCGGGACTCATCCATGGTGCTGAGAGCATGGACTTCCGCTACCTCCTCATGCCAGTACGCCTCTGAACGAGGGATGCACCTCACCTGGCTCGAACTGAGCGACTTTCGGGCATACGACGCGCTTGTGTTCGAACCCGAACCAGGGATGAACATCCTAGTTGGTCCCAACGGTGCGGGGAAAACATCGATTCTTGAAGCTGTCGGCTATCTCGGGATGATGAAGTCCTTCCGATCGGTGCCTGATGTAGCCCTCGTTCGTGAGGGAACTCAGGCGGCTGTGATCCGTGCGGGAGTTGCTGGTGGTGCAACCGAACTCACCGTCGAGATTGAGTTGCCTCACGAAGGACGGCGTACCGTTCTGGCAAACGCAAAGAGGCCGAAGAGGCTCAGGGACATGCTGCTTTCTGTGCCTGTCGTTGCGTTCCTGCCAGATGACCTTGATGTGATCAAGAGGAGTGCCGCACAACGACGCGACTATCTCGATGACCTTGCCTCGAGGTTGTGGCCACAGGCTGGTGCTGACCTCAGTGATTATGAAAAGACACTCCGACAACGAAACGCACTGCTCAAGCATGGCGGACGATCGGTGGATGTGTACACACTCGACGCCCTGGACACAAGGCTCGCCCAGGCCGGTGCGCGAGTTCTCAATCACAGGCGTACGGTCGCAACAGAGCTTCAGGAACCGCTTATGCACTCCTACTCCGTGGTCGGGGGCTCTGGCGTACTGCGGTGGGCGTACCGGTCCACCTGGGGATCAGAGAACGCCGCAGGCATCGATTCGCTTGCGCTGACACTTCGTGCCGCCCTTGAAGAACGACGGCCCAAGGATCTCGAGGTTCGGACGACGACCGTTGGACCACACCGTGACGAACCCGAACTTCTCCTCGACGGGCGGTCGACCCGTTTGCGGGCATCCCAGGGGGAGCAGCGCACGGTTGCACTTGCCCTTAGAGTCGGGGCATATCGCCTGATCGAGGAGATCAGGGACCAGACACCGATACTCCTCCTCGATGACGTGTTCTCGGAATTGGATGTTGATCGTGCACAGCGTGTGCTATCTCTGATGCCAGATGGCCAGGTTTTTGTCACAACGGCGAGAGAAGATGAGGTACCGGCAGCTGGACGTCGATGGTCGGTACGAGATGGGAAGATCGTGTAATGAGAGCAAAGTACCTACGAACAGATCGGAAGAGCCAGCCCAAGGAGATCAGCGAGATCCTCGGTCAGGTGATCGAAAGTGCTGCTGTTGGGGTTGATGTCCGACAGGCTGAACTGATTCAGAATTGGGCAGACTTCGTTCCGCCGGATTGGGCTTTGGGGGTCCCTGTTGGCGTACGCGAACAGGTGCTTCTTGTCGAGGTGAAAGATGGTGCGATTGCAGCCGTGTTGCGGTATCAGGTCGACTCGCTGATGCGTGCGATCATCGACGAATTCGGACCCGGTCTGGTCGGGTCCGTGCGAGTCAAGATCCAGCGTCGATAGAGAGGCGATTCGGGCGTGGAAATACAGGAATTCACTAGCTTTTCGGCTATACTTACACGTGTGTTATCAGCCCGGTCATCCATGCCCGGGCGGCGGATAAAAGGAGCCCCGTGAGCAAACCGAAACGTACGGCAAACGCGTCCTACGCCGCAGACTCCATCCAGGTCCTCGAAGGGCTCGAAGCCGTAAGGATGCGGCCAGCCATGTACATTGGATCGACCGGTCCCAAGGGTCTCCACCACCTCGTCTGGGAGGTGGTCGACAACGCCGTTGATGAGGCTATGGCTGGCTTCTGTACCAAGATCGAAGTGACGCTTCTTGCTGACGGTGGAGTTCGTGTCAGGGACAACGGCCGTGGCATCCCTGTCGACAAGCACAAGGGCACAAAACTGCCAGCCGTAACGACCGTACTCACAACGCTCCATGCGGGTGGGAAATTCGATTCCGATGCGTATCAGGTCTCGGGCGGTCTCCACGGTGTTGGTATTTCGGTTGTGAACGCATTGTCGACACGCACAGAGGTCGATGTCGTCCGCGATGGCTTCCTGTGGAGGCAGGCCTTTGCGCAGGGGAATGCTGTTGGCAAACTCGAGAAGGCGAAGCCGGCGAAGCGCACGGGAACGAGCGTCACGTTCTGGGCCGACCCCGAGGTGTTCGACGAAACAACAGAGTACAGCCGTAAGACCGTCGGCACCCGTTTGAGGGAGATGGCATTTCTCACGAAGGGTCTCGAGATCAGATTCAGGGACGAACGGGGAGACGAGGTCTTCGAGGAGTCATTCCGATACGCAGGTGGAATCGTCGACTTTGTCAAGTACCTCAACTCGAGCCGGGAGCCCATCCACAACCAGATCGCGTACTTCGAGCACTCGGACGGCGACGCCCAGGTTGAGGTTGCCCTGCAATGGACCTCCGGGTACACCGAGACGATTCTGTCCTTTGCGAACAACATCAACACGCACGAGGGTGGAACACATGAAGAGGGTTTCCGAACGTCGTTGACAAAGGCGATCAACGATTTTGCCAGGTCGAAGAACATTCTCAAGGAGAAGGACAAGAATCTTCAGGGAGAAGATGTCAGAGAGGGCCTCACCGCGATCATCTCTGCAAAGGTTCGCTCGCCACAGTTCGAGGGTCAGACGAAGACCAAACTCGGAAACACAGAGATCCGGTCATTCGTCCAGAAGGCGATGAACCAGGCCCTCCCGGAATGGTTTGCACGCCACCCCAGTGATAGCCGGAAGATCGCAGATAAGGCCTCGTCGGCGGCCAGGGCGAGGGCGGCGGCACGCCAAGCCCGCGACCTTACCCGAAGAAAGAGCCTGCTCGAATCTGGTGGGCTTCCAGGCAAGCTGTCCGACTGTTCCTCAAGTGATCCCGATGTGTCCGAGATGTTCATTGTCGAAGGTGACTCTGCGGGTGGTTCGGCAAAACAAGCGAGGAACTCAGCGTTCCAGGCGATCCTCCCTATTCGCGGCAAGATCATCAACGTGGAGAAGAACCGACTCGCCAGGGTGCTCCAGAACAACGAGATCCAGTCGCTCGTCACAGCCATCGGTACGGGCATCGGAGACGAGATCAACATCGACAAGGCCAGGTACAAGAAGATCATCATCCTCACCGATGCCGATGTCGATGGTGCCCACATTCGCACGCTTTTGCTGACGTTCTTCTTCAGGTATATGCCCGAGGTGATCGAGTACGGCTACGTCTATATCGCCCAACCGCCGTTGTATTCGGTGAAGATAGGGACCAAGACAACCTGGATAAAGGATGATCCTGGACTTGAGGTATTCAAGAAGGCGAATGCCTCACGCAAGCTCAATATCCAGCGGTTCAAGGGCCTCGGTGAGATGAACGCGGGCGATCTGTGGGAGACGACGATGAATCCCGACGCACGAACACTTCTCCAGGTGGAACTCCAGGAGCAGTTCTCTGCTGAACAAACCTTCTCGACGTTGATGGGTACTGACGTCGAAGCCAGGCGTCTCTTCATACAGCAGAACGCTAAAGACGTCCGATTCCTCGACGCGTAGAACGAAAGATCATGCCGAACCACAATCAGACAGATCAGTCCATACAGCCCATCAATATCGAAGCGGAGATGGAGGACTCGTTCCTCGAGTATGCGATGTCCGTAATCGTATCGCGCGCCCTTCCTGACGTTCGGGATGGACTCAAGCCGGTTCACCGTCGCATCTTGTACTCGATGTGGGACAGTGGAATCCGCCCAGGAACACCGTACCGCAAGTGCGCCCGTGTGGTCGGAGACGTCGTCGGTTGGTTCCACCCTCACTCTCCAGAGGCCGTATACGACTCGATGGTTCGCCTTGGCCAGGATTTTGCGTTGCGTGCCCCCCTCGTCGATCCCCAGGGAAACTTCGGTACCGTAGACGACCCTCCAGCTGCCATGCGCTACACTGAGTCGAGGCTTGCGAAACTCTCTGCGCACATGCTCGACGGCATCGATGAGGACACCGTTGACTTCTCGGAGAACTACTCGGGTGAGCGGGAAGAACCTACCGTTCTGCCGTCACGATTCCCGAACCTGTTGGTCAACGGCTCGACCGGGATCGCCGTTGGCATGGCGACGAACATGGCTCCCCACAATCTTGGTGAGGTCGTCGATGCGGTGTTGTACGGTCTCGACAACTCTGATGCGAGCGTTGAGGACCTCATGCAGTTCGTCAAGGGACCCGACTTCCCGACGGGGGCGTACATCGTTGGCAACATGGGTGTCCACGATGCTCTGATGACTGGCAGGGGCTCCATCCGGATGCGTGCAGTGCACGACATCGTTGAGATCCGCAAGGGCCGAACCGGCATCGTTGTTACTGAGATCCCATACCAGACTTCCCGCGACAGGATCATGGAGAAGGCTGCAACGCTTGTGCGGAACAAGACCATCACCGGTATCTCAGATCTCAGAGACGAGTCTGACCGGCATGGAACAAGGCTCGTCATCGAACTCAAGAGAGATGCGAACCCGCATGTTGTGCTGAACCAACTGTTCAAGCTGACACAACTCGAGGACACGTTCTCCGTCAACAACGTGGCCCTCGTTGATGGCGTACCCAAGACGCTCAACCTCGCACAACTCGTCCATCACTACATCGCCCACCAGCTCGAGGTCATCGAACGCAGATCGCGGTTCCGCCTCGCCAAGGCGGAGGCAAGAGCACATATCCTGGACGGGTTGCTCATCGCTCTCGACAACATCGATGAGGTCGTTCGGATCATCCGTGCATCTGCGAACGTTGACGAGGCACGTACCGCGCTGATGGAGCGATTCGAGTTCAGCGAGATCCAGTCCAACCACATCCTCGACATGCCGCTTCGTCGTCTCACCGCACTCGAGACAGACAAGTTGCGCGCAGAACTTGCAGACCTGCAGGCGACCATCGCCTATCTCGAGGACCTGCTGGCGCACGAGTCGAAGCGCAGAGAGCTTGTCGCTGAGGAGCTCGGTGAGATCCGTGACAAGTTCGCAGACAGAAGACGAAGCCGCATCATCCCTGACACTGGTGAGATGTCCCTCGAGGACCTCATAGCGGACGAGGAGATCGTGGTAAGCATGTCGTCCAATGGTTACGTCAAGGCGGTGTTGGCTTCGGCGTATCGTACGCAGGGCCGTGGCGGCCGTGGTGTCAAGGGTGCCAACGTACGAGAGGACGATGTGGTCGAGCACCTGCTCCACACAACAGCGCACGCCTTCCTGCTGTTCTTCACGAACAGGGGCAAGGTGTACAGGATCAGGGCGCACGAGATCCCGAGGAAGGACCGCACCGCCAAGGGTTCGCTCATCCAGTCGGTGCTGCCGCTTGAGGCCGACGAGGTCGTTGAGGCGATCATCGACACGCGGGACTATCAGTCCAACCAGTATCTCGTGATGTTCACACGACGCGGTGTGGTGAAGAAGACCAAGTTCGCAGATTACGACTCTCGGAATCAGGTACTTGTGGCGATCACGCTCCAGGACGACGATGAGGTCGTGGCTGTGCGCCAGACGGACGGCAACGCCGACCTGATGATGTTCACGAGGAACGGACTCGGTATCCGTTTCTCCGAACGGGACGTTCGCCCGATGGGACGATCCGCCCAGGGCGTACGTGGCATCAGGCTTCGCGAAGGCGACGAGGTCGTGTCTGCTGCCGTGGCCGACGAAGCTGAGGAGGTCCTCCTTCTGACGGCTGGTGGCTACGGGAAGCGCGTCAAGATGGATGAGTTCCGTCTCCAGCGCCGTGGTGGTGTTGGAGTCATCTCCATGAAGATCACCCGTGTACGAGGCCCGGTCGTTGCCGCAGGCGCAGTGTCGCCAGGGGACGAGATCGTTGTGACCTCGTCAGACGGCATCGTGATCCGGTCAGAGGCCAAGTCGATCTCTCGCCAGAAGCGGCCATCAACGGGCGTGAAGGTGATGAATGTCTCGGGCGGTGCAACGCTCTCAGCTCTCACGGTCGTGGCACCAAACGGCGAATAGGGCAGCGCCGGCCGTCGCTTCCCATGCACAAAGGCCGGAGGAGCGATGACACCCCTCCGACCTCCCCCCGTGCTGTGAGACCGCGGCACGGCCTCTATGGGTGAGTTGTCCGGATGGCATCGAATCCTGACATCTGTCAGGATTGGGTCCGAGGCGGACAACTACACACATGGACTCCAGCAGACAGACGGGGACGGCGGGAATCGATTCGAGGTTCACCGCGCTCTTCAGGAACCACTACGACGAGGTGTTGGGCTACTGCGTTCGGCGGACCACACACGCGGACGCCCAGGATTGCGCGTCAGAGGTCTTTGTCGTTGCGTGGCGTCGTATCGACGAATTGCAATGGGACACAGCGAGACCATGGCTCTACGGAATCGCTCGTGGTGTCCTTGCCAATCGTCGACGGTCCGCTGATCGACAGATCAGGCTCTCGAGAAAGGTCTCCGGACTGGCACAGGGGACTGCTGAGGATCCCAATGTGATCGTCGTGCGGGCTGAACAGGACGCAGAAGTGATGGATGCACTCTCCAAACTCAAGGACTCCGACAGGGAGATCCTGATTCTCTCAACATGGGAGGAACTCACCTCACCCGAGATCGCTGTAGCACTCAACATCTCGACCTCGGCTGCTGAGCAGCGACTACACAGGGCGAAGCAACGATTCGCCAGACACCTCAAGGACATTCCCCAAGATGCACAGTTCACTCCCCGTGCTGTCAAGGAAGGAGGAGGACGCTGATGTCTATCGACACCGCGATACAGAGGCTTCGTGATGCCAACCCGGCACCCGAACCAGGACAACTGATCCGTGAG
>JAMBLL010000183.1 GCA_023336765.1 Actinomycetes bacterium
AAGACGGGCCCTGACCAGCCACCGAGGAACAGGGTTGTGGTGAGCGCAGAGATGTTGAACACGGCCATGTACTCGGCAAGGAAGAAGAGGGCAAAGCGGAACCCGGAGTACTCGGTGTGGAAACCGCCAACGAGCTCCTGTTCAGCTTCGACGAGGTCGAACGGTGGTCTGTTGGCTTCTGCGAATCCCGCAATGAGGAAGATCACGAATGAGGGCAAAAGGACGATGTTCCATGCTGGGATGAACCCGTAGAACGTGCCCGTTTGTTGCTCGACGATCGTGGTCATCGAGGTTGATCCTGCGAACATGACTACGGGGATGAGCGCTAGCCCCATTGCTGCTTCGTAGGAGATCATCTGTGCCGATGCACGTACCGAACCGAGCATCGGGTACTTCGAACCTGATGCCCAACCGGCGAGGGTGATCGCGTAGACAGCCATCGATGACAGAGCCAGGACGTAGAGCAGCCCGACGTTGAGATCAACAGCGGCGAGGCCATATTCGGTTCCGTTGATGACGACAGGCGGTCCCAGGGGGATGACCATGAAGATCAACAACGCTGTCACGAGGGCGATGATCGGCGCTGCGAGGTAGAGGCCCATGCTTGCGTTTGCAGGGCTGATGCCCTCCTTGAGAATGGCCTTCATCCCGTCGGCAAGCGTTTGCATGATCCCGTAGGGTCCTGCACGGTCCGGCCCGACACGGTTCTGGAGGTCGGAGACGAACTTCCTCTCGACCCATACCAGCAGGATGACGGTGACAAGAAGGAGCACGAACACGACAAGCACCTTGATGGCTGCTTCGATGAACAGCGTCATGCGTCACCTCGCAAGGCGTCCACGGTGACCGTCCCGGAAACAACGAGATTGGCCGTCTCTGTATGGCTCGCTGGGATGACGATCGTGCCTCTCGGTACGGTGTCGTCGATGGCAGCCGGGATCTCGACGACGCCACCGATGATGATGAGGTCTCCGTTGCTGATCGCTCTGCGAGAAGCATCACCGGGGTGGAGTTTCGCAACGGCCGGGCGCACGAGTTCTCGAAGGATCGGCGCATTGCGAACCCAGGGTCCGTCATCGTACAAGGCACGTTCGAGGTGCATCGTGAATTCACCTGTCACGACGGGAACGGTGGACTCGGTGGGTATGAAGCCGAGCGGCTGTTCCGCATCGCCGAGAGGCACAAGAACGCCGTCGGGATCACCCTCGAAGGTGAGGTAATCCATGGTGATCCCGCCATAGGCAGGTGCCACCGCTGAGATCTCCTTGGATACGGCCTCGACTGTCGATGCTCCGAGGGCAACGCCCATTCTGTGGGCAAGGTCATCGAGGATCATGGTGGTTGCCAGTGAGCGGCCTGACGGTTCAAGCGATGGCCGTATGCGCTGAACGCGCCCTTCACAGTTGGTCACGGTGCCATCAACCTCGCCCCATACAGCAGCGGGAAGGATCACATCGGCAAGTGCCGATGAGCCTGTGATGAAAGCATCGACCGCAATGACGAACTCTGCTGTCTGGAGTGCCTGTGTGGCAGTGACGGGATCGCCACTGTCTCGCACCGGGTCTGCGCCTACGAGGATGAGTGCCGGCAGGTCGCCGTTGGCAGCTGCATCGAGCATCTCGGCGGTGGAGTATCCGGCGAAGTCGGGGAGAGGACCCCACGCAGTTTCGAGCGCTTCCACCCCGGCCTCAGAACCGAGGCTCACCCTCCCTGGAAGGAGGGAGGGGGCAAGACCCATGTCGAGGGCTCCGAATACGTTCCCCTGGGTGAGCAGTGGCATGATGGTGGCGTCGGAAAGGCTGCGGGCAAAACCGGCCACGGCTTCAGGAAGTAGTGGGTCTTCGGCCGCCGATGTGCGGCCGACCAGTACAACGAGGGGGCCCTCCACAAGGGTCGCGCGGATGTCCGCGTACTCTCCGTCTGGGGCGCTCAGCTTACGCAACACATCTGGACCGGTCCCTGCACGGTACATGACAGAGTGGGTCGCGATCGAATCGAGGCCGGTCCGGATCGGGTTGACAACGACGAGTTTGGCACCGTTGCGAACGGCCTTGCGCACCCGTAGGAACAGGACAGGGAGGCTCTCTTTGAGGTCGGGGCCCCACACGAGGATTGTTGCCGCTGAGTCAAGATCGTTGATCGTCGCCCTTGGGGTCACCGCGGCGGCGAAATGGGGGGAGAGGCCATCGCCGAGTTGTGCATCGATGTGGGCAGATCCGATGACCGTACGCATGAACTTGCCGAGGGTGAAAGCCTCCTCGTTCGTGTTGTGAGCGCCGCCGATTGCACCCACCTCTGCGGCCTTGTAGGACCCGAGCCTCGATGCGACGAGATCGAGCGCCTCACTCCAGGTTGCCTCTTCGAATTTGCCGTCCTTGTTCACGAGTGGTGTTGTCACCCTGGTATCTGCGTGAAGCGATGCGAACGAGAAGCGGTCCTTGTCTGAGAGCCACCCTTCGTTGATGGCGTTGTTCTCGACACCGTAGACCCTGACGATCTTCCCCCGAGTCGTCTGGACATCGACACTTGAGTGGATGGGGTCGACAAGCGAAACCGATCGTTGATGCTTGAGGTCCCACGGCCTGGCTTTGAACCGATAGTCGACGGATGTGAGCGCGCCAACGGGACAGAGCTGGACGGTGTTGCCTGAGAAATACGAGGAGAAAGGTTCGTTCGGGAATGTTTGGATCTGAACGGCACTCCCCCGCTCGGTGAACGTGATGAGCGGATCGCCTGCGATGTCGTCTGCAACCCGCACACAGCGGTCGCATATGACGCATCGTTCCCTGTCGAGCAATACGAGATCCGATATCGGAAGGGGCTTGAGGTAGGTTCGCTTCTCCTCGATGAACCTGCTCTCTCCTGAGCCGAACGCGTACGCCTGATCCTGGAGGGGGCACTCGCCTCCCTTGTCACAGATGGGACAGTCGAGCGGGTGGTTGAGCAGGAGGAACTC
>JAMBLL010000184.1 GCA_023336765.1 Actinomycetes bacterium
CCTCACACCGCGATGATGAGCACGCCGGTGGCCAGGAAGAGTGCTCCGACCAGGATCGGCATGTTCGTGACGACCGTATCCCTGCCGCGCGGCATCTCCCACTTTGCACCGTTGATCGCGATATCGAGGAAGGATCCTGCAATGGGTCCGAGGATCATCGTGAGGAAGCCAAGCGTCACAACGATGTAGCCAGCCATCGTGCGGACAGCCACGGGATCACATGGCGCACCAACGATCGTTCCGTCACAGAACGCTGGCCAACGCGATGCGAATACGACCGCGAGAACGAAGGACAGCGCGATCCCTATCAGGAAGAGGATGATGGTGCGCCACAGTCGTGACCTGAACGGATTCACGCGGTCAGCGTAGTCTGGCTCGCTTCACGCTTTCGGCGAGCGGGTCTTTCATCTGTGAACCGTCAACCATGTGACCCGCACCCGCACCTGCATCAGCACATCCTCGGAAGCTTCCAGAGCTTTGCCAGTGTACCCTGTTCCTGAAATCGGACAGATACCAGAGGATGCACATATGCCGACCTTCAGGCCAGACCTGATGTCGATTCCGCACTACGTTCCGGGTCGCCCCATCGAAGAGGTGGCTCGTGACCTTGGTATCGAATCGATCGACAAACTCGCTTCGAATGAGTGTCCTGAAGCACCGTTCCCTGAGGTCGTTGATGCAGTAGCTCTGGCCGCCAACACCGTCAATCGATATCCGGACAGCTCAACGTACGACCTGTCTCGAGCGATCGCCTCCCATCAAGGCGTGGCACCAGATGAGGTGTGGGTGGGGGCTGGCTCAAGTGAGGTACTGAGATGTGCCGCTCTGGCTGTCGGTGGTCCAGGGTCCTCGGCAGTATTCGCGCATCCCTCGTTCGTGATGTACCGCATTGCAACGATGGTCGCGTGGTCAGAGCCGATCGTTGTTCCGCTCACCTCCTCGTATGCGCACGATCTGCCTGCTATGGCTCAGGCAATCCGCGATGACACGGCCATGGTGTACGTGTGCAATCCGAACAACCCGACAGGCAACCACATCGCGGGAGTGGATCTCCGTTCGTTCCTCGATGCCGTCCCTGAACAGGTCCTCGTCGTGGTCGACGAAGCCTACGCTGAATACGCTTCCGCAGAGGACTATCAGACCTTCATCAACGAGGCGCCGAATCGTCCGAATCTCCTTGTCACTCGCACGTTCTCGAAGGTCTATGGACTTGCTGGCCTCCGGGTCGGCTATGGGGTCGGGGCACCGGAGTTACTCGTAAAGCTGAGCCATACCCAGGCTCCTTTCACGGTCACATCAACAGGTCAGGCTGCCGCTATCGAAGCGATCAAGCACCCAGATCGTGTCGCACAGCGCAGCGAACGAAACGCATCGGGAAGGCGACTCCTCAGTGACGGCCTCGTGGCTCTCGGGTACGACCCGGCGGAGTCCCAGGCGAACTTTGTCTACTTCGAACCGCCAGGAGATGCTGGGCAGCTTGGCGACGCCCTCTTGCACCAAGGACAGATCGTGCGTGTCCTTGGCAACGGTATCCGTGTCACCGTGGGTACCCAGGAGGAGAACAGCCGATTCCTCGCCGTCCTCGAGAGTGTTGTGGCCACATGAAGAGGCCACAGGACATCGATTGGAGTCAGTTGGCAGAGATCGTCGACATCGACGGACACCTTGTCGCCGAGGCTCCATGGTTGACCCAGGATCTCGCCCTGGCGATGTACACGGACATGGTCCGGACCAGGGTGTTCGATCGACGGGCGACAGCGGCCCAGAGACAGGGCAGGCTTGGGACCTACGCCGTTGCGGAGGGTCATGAGGCAATTCAGGTTGGAAGTGCCCACGCCCTGCGTCCCCAGGACTTCGTCTATCCGGGCTACCGCGAGCACGGCGTGCAACTGTCGCGGGGAGTTCCACTTGAGACGTTGCTTTCGTATTGGCGCGGTCTTCCGAACGATCTGTGGGATCAGGCTGCCCTGAACCAGATGGTGATAGCGATTCCGATCGCTACTCAATTGCCTCACGCCGTTGGGCATGCGTATGCCGAATCGATGCTTGGCAACGATGTCGTGACCGTGACCTACATAGGTGATGGCGGCACGTCGGAGAACGACTTCCACTCAGGGATGAATTTCGCTGGCGTGTGGAGGACCCCGACCGTGTTCATCGCTTCGAACAACTTCTACGCGATCAGCGTTCCCTATGAACGCCAGACCGCTGCAGCGTCGTTGGCCGACAAGGCGATCGGCTACGGGATGCCCAGTGAGATGGTCAACGGTTTCGATGCCTTTGCTGTGTATGACGCAACCAGGAGAGCCGTCGAACGGGCCTCGAGCGGTGACGGACCGACCTTCATCGAGGCCGTGTGCTACCGCTTTGGACCTCATGCAACAGCCGATGATCCTTCGCTCTACAGAACAAGGGATGAGGAAGACCTGTGGAAGCCATATGACCCTTTGATCCGTATGCGTCGGTTCCTCGATGATCGTGGATGGTGGGATGACGATCGAGATGCGGGTCTTCACGACCAGGCGACGGAAGCGTTCTATGAAGCCCTTGATGCAGTGGGACGAAGGGAACTCCCTGCTCGTTCCGATATCGTGGCGGATACGTTCGCAAAGGTCCCCAAGATGCTCATCGAACAGTTGCATCGACTGGAAGCCGACGCTGGGGAGGCTCTCACTGAGTTCCCTGACTCAGCGGTGTGGCAGGTCGGACATGATGTGCTTCCGTCAGGGCCGAGGACGGCGATGTCGATGGCCGATGCGATCAATGCGACACTCCATCAGGAGATGGCCTCTGATCCGACCACGATCTTCCTTGGGGAGGATGTAGCGGTCGCTGGCGGTGTTTTTCGGATCTCGGTGGGCCTGTTGGAGAAGTTCGGTCAGCAGCGAGTGCTCGACACACCGATAAATGAGAGCGGGATCGTCGGTACCGCGATAGGGATGGCCATCGCCGGTGCGCGTCCGATCGCTGAGATCCAGTTCGAAGGTTTCTCGTATCCAGCATTCGACCAGATAGCCAACCACCTTGGACGGATCCGCTTCCGTACGGGGGGAAACGCGACGCTTCCGATCGTTGTTCGCATGCCAAACGGTGCGGGTATCGGAGCACACGAACATCACTGCGATAGTCCAGAGGCGTACTTCGCTCACGTCCCAGGCGTGATCGTTGTTGTCCCATCCAGTCCAATCGATGCCAAAGGCTTGCTCGCAGCAGCCATCCGGTCGGACGACCCTGTCATATTCCTTGAACCCAAGGTGCTGTATCGTTCATCGACCGAACCTGTACCAGACGCCGCCTATGAGCTACCGCTCGGTCGAGCACGAATTCGCCGCCCCGGTTCCGACATTTCGATCGTCACATACGGAGGGATGGTCCCTGTGGCGCTGAGGGCAGCCGAGATCGTCGCACAAGAGGGCATCGACGTTGAGGTCATAGATCTTCGCACGATCTATCCATGGGACATCGAAATGGTGGCATCTTCTGTGTCTCGCACAGGCAAGCTGCTCTTCGTGCAGGAACCTCAACGCACGGGAGGTGTGGGTGCAGAGATCGTGGCCGAGGTCGCCGAACGCTGTGGGTACGACCTCGTCGCACCGCCACGACGCATCACGGCTACGGACGCACCGTGGCCGCAGTTCGCGATCGAGTCCCATGCCCTGGTCACCGACGAGATGGTGGCATCGGAGTTGCGTCAGTTGGCGGAGGAGTAGGCGAGGCTCGCTGCGCTCGCGGTATGAGGCTCGGCTGGCGCCTCGCTGTATTGGCTCGCTGCGCTCGCGGTATGAGGCTCGGCTGGCGCCTCGCTGTATTGGCTCGCTGCGCTCGCGGTATAGAGGATCCGTACGGGCGCAGGCCTTGTACGGCTCTCCACCAGCCTCTACCGCTGGTTCCTTAGCCGGGGAACGTGTCTCTACGTCTGATGGCAGGAAGCTGTCGCTTCGTGGTGGCACGCATCCGAATCTCAACGGAACCGCGGCCACCACGCCGTGCCTCTGCATCTTCGAGGAGTCTTCTGAGTCGAGCGACCTGATTCATCAGCCTGTCGTTATCCGTTTGGAGCGTGATGATTCGTTTGACCCCCTCGAGGTTCACCCCGGCCCCTGACAGTTCCTGGATCATCAGCAATCGCTCAAGATCTGTCTGGCTGTACCGTCTGGTGCCGCCAGGTGTGCGGTACGGGTCGACGAGACCTTTGCGCTCGTAGACCCGCAGGGTTTGTGGGTGCATGCCAACGATCTCGGCAGCCACGGAAATGATGTAGACAGCATCTGATGATTCGGTCATGTCATACTCCCAGGTATGCTCTTGGATCCCAGTCGACCTCTGCGGCCTTCAGATCCTCGATAGCTGCACTTTCCGCTTCAGACAGAGCGGTCGGAACCGCGATGTGGAGTGTTACCAGGAGGTCGCCTGTTGCGGTGGCCGTCTCGACACCCTTGCCCGAGATCTTCATTGTCGTTCCACCCTGGGTCCCTGGCGGAATCTTGATCTTGGTCGATCCATCCAACGTTGGGACCGTGATGACGGCACCCGCCGCAGCCTCCGAGTATCGGATGGGGACTTCGATCGTGAGATCTCTCTTTCCCTTGCGGTCGAATACCGGGTGTACACCAACATGAACGGTCACGAAGAGGTCGCCTGCGGGGCCGCCGTTCGATCCCGGTTCGCCTTTGCCTTTGACTCTGACCCGGGTGCCATCGGCGACACCTTTGGGGATCTTGACCTTGATGCTCCTCCCGCCAAGGGAGAATTCCCTGGTAGGACCCGACAGTGCCTCGTGGAACGACAGGGAGACAGCACTTGATAGATCTGCACCCTGTTGTGGTCCGCGTCGGTGTCCGGCGGTTCCAAAGAGATCCTGGAACCCGGAGAAGATGTCCTGTGTCGATCCACCGAACCCTCCGCCCTGGCTCCCGCCGAAGATGTCTTCGACTTGCCTGTACTGCTGCTGCCCACCGGGGTCTCCCACGTAGTAGCCCATTTCGCGGGCGTGGTCGTACTCGCTACGGATCTCGCTGCTCGAAAGCGTCTCATAGGCCTCGTTGACCTCTTTGAACCTGGTTTCGGCTCGCTCGTTGTCAGGGTTGTTGTCAGGGTGAAACTCACGCGCGAGGTTCCGAAACGCCTTCTTGATTTCCTTCTGAGAAGCATCCTTGGCTACGCCGAGTTCGGCGTAGTAGTCCTTCTCAAGCCACTCCTTACGCATGTCCAACGACCACGAGGCTTGGGCGTATGACCCGGCCCCGCATCGTGTATCCCCTTCTGAGATCTTGTTGGACGATCTGTTCTCCCTCGCCCGGTATCACAGATACAGCTTCGTGAAGTGCCGGGTCGAATGGATGTCCAACCGCATCGATGGGCTCAACGCCCTCACGTGCAAGGGCATCCGTGAGCTGGGAACGAGTCCCGGTCATACCCTCGAGCATCTTCGCCTCGATGTCCGTTTCGGTATCTGTTGCGATCGCCGCATCGAAGCTGTCGAGTGCTGGTAACAACAACTCGACGAGCCGCTGGCTTGCTCTCACGACGTTTTCTGCCTGGTCGCGCTCGATTCGCTTGCGATAGTTGTCGAACTCCGCAGCGACCCGCCGCAGGTTGGCAAGACTCTCATCCGACATCTGGCGTGCCTCGTCCAACTCCCGCAGGAGCAGTTCCTGGGCCTCGGCTGGATCGTCGGGCATGGCGAGCCCCAGCCTCTCAGCTGCCGACTCAGTGTCGGGGAACTCGACTATCTCGGCCTCAACCACATCATCGCTGTCGTAGCCGATGGCTTCGTTCATCATGGTGTCGAGGATCTCCCCGCCATCAAGTGGCGGGGAGGATCCTGTCGGTGTGTTCGTTGTGTCAGTCATGGGTACTCCGAGGAGATCCGGGTGCGTGGCACCTGGATTCCGCTATTCGTCCTCCTCGACAACTTCGGCCTCAACGACCTCGTCATCATCTGGCACGTCGCTCTCGCCCTCTGCCTCAGCAGATGCAGCTTCGGCCTGTGCGGCCTCATACAGCTTCTCGCCGATGATCTGGGCGCTCTCAAGCAACGTGTTCGTCGCGTTCTTGAGATCCTCCGCCGACGCCTTGTCATCGTCGACAAGTTCCTTGACTGCATCGAGATTCTCCTGCACAGGGGTCTTCTCGTCCTCAGTCAGCTTGTCGCCGTTGTCTGCAAGTTGCTTTCCGATCGAGTGAACAGCGTGGTCCGCGGCGTTGCGAGCCTCTGCTGCCTCCTTGCGTTCGGCATCCTGGCTGGCGTGAGATTCAGCATCCTTGACCATCTGGTCGATATCTGAATCGTCAAGGGCGGTACCACCTGTGATCGTCACCTGCTGGGACTTGCCGGTACCGAGATCTTTCGCCGAGACGGACACGATGCCGTTCGCATCGATATCGAAAGTTACCTCGATCTGAGGGATGCCCCGTGGAGCGGGTGGGAGGTCTGTGAGCTTGAAGCGGCCGAGCTGCATGTTGTCTGCTGCCATTGGACGCTCTCCCTGAAGCACGTTGATCTCGACCTCTGGCTGGCCATCGGCCGCAGTTGTGAAGATCTCGGACCTTCTCGTCGGGATGGTCGTGTTGCGCTCGATCATCGATGTGCGGAGGTTGCCCTCCGTCTCGACACCGAGTGTGAGCGGTGTCACATCGAGCAGGAGGATGCCCGAAACGTCGCCTGTGAGCACTCCGGCCTGGATAGCGGCACCGAGTGCCACGACCTCATCGGGGTTCACGGTCCGGTTCGGCTCCTGGCCAGCGAGTTCCTCGACGAGCACCGAAACGGCCGGCATGCGCGTTGACCCACCAACGAGAAGGACATGGTCGATGTCTGACATCGAGACACCAGCATCCTTGACCGCACGTTTGAACGGTTCGCGTGTGCGCTCGGTCAGGTCAGCGGTCATGCGCTCGAACTCGGACCGGCTCAGCGACTTGAGGAGATGGATCGGACCATCAGCCGTTGCTGTGATGAACGGGAGGTTGATCTCAGTTTCCTGGACAGTCGAGAGTTCGATCTTGGCTTTCTCGGCAGCTTCCTTGAGCCGGGTCATCGCCATGGGGTCCTTCGAAAGGTCAACGCCATGGTCAGACTTGAAACCGTCGACGAGCCATGCCATGACGGCATCATCCCAGTCGTCGCCACCAAGGTGCGTGTCCCCCGCGGTCGACTTGACCTCGAAGACACCTTCACCGATCTCGAGTACGGATACGTCGAACGTTCCACCACCGAGGTCGAACACGAGGATGACCTCATCGGCCTTGTTGTCGAGGCCGTAGGCCAGTGATGCCGCCGTTGGCTCGTTCACGATCCGCTCAACTTCAAGACCGGCTATCTGGCCAGCTTCCTTCGTGGCCTGACGCTGTGCGTCGCCAAAGTATGCGGGAACAGTGATGACAGCCTTGGTAACAGGCTCTCCGAGATACGCCTCGGCATCAGCTTTGAGCTTCTGGAGGATCCTTGCGGAGATCTCCTGTGCCGTGTAGGTCTTGTCGTCGATGTCGATCGACCAGTCTTCCCCCATGTGGCGCTTGACGGAACGGATGGTCCGCTCCGGGTTCGTGATCGCCTGACGTTTTGCCTGGTCACCAACGAGTACCTCGCCGTTCTTGGCGAAAGCCACGACAGACGGTGTCGTGCGGTTGCCCTCCGCGTTGGCGACGACCTGTGGTTCTCCACCGTCAAGGATTGAGATAACCGAGTTTGTTGTTCCGAGGTCGATTCCGACAGCTCTTCCCATATCTGATGCTCCTTAGTGTATGTTCTACTTGCGCGAACGCGCG
>JAMBLL010000185.1 GCA_023336765.1 Actinomycetes bacterium
CTCTAGTTGATTCGGCGTTCGTACCCTGCCCATTCCTTCTCGCGCAGGACGTACTTCTGGATCTTGCCTGTGGATGTCTTGGGGAGGACGCCGATGATGTCGACCGCGTCGGGTGCCTTGAAGTGAGCGAGTTGCCCACGAACGTGCTCGATGATGTCTGCCTCGGTCGTGTCCTGGCCGTCCTTGAGGACGACGAACGCCTTGGGCCGCTCACCCCAACGCTCATGGGGTACGGCCACTACCGCGCACTCCAACACCGCGGGATGGGACGCGATCGCTCGCTCGACCTCGATCGTCGAGATGTTCTCGCCACCAGAGATCACGATGTCCTTGGAGCGGTCGCGCAGGTCGATGTAGCTGTCTGGATGCCACACGGCGACATCGCCGGAGTGGAACTTGCCGCCACGGAAGGCTTCGTGGGTCGTGTCGGGGTCCGCAAAGTACCCCTTCATCACGTTGTTCCCGCGCATGACCACCTCGCCGAGTGTTTCGGCATCCCTGGGCACGTCGTTCATCTCATCGTCCACGACCCTTGTGGGGTCCGCGATGATATAGGACACCCCCTGGCGCGACAGGAAATTCGCACGTTCGGAAACATTCATGTCACCAACACCTGGCTGGAGTTCGCACACCGTATGAGGCCCGTATGTCTCGGTGAGGCCATAGACGTGGACGATATTCGCTCCCAGACCCTCCATCGTCTCGATGATCGTCGGACTGGGTGGGGCGCCCGCTGTGGTGATCGTCAATCGTTGGGGGAACGGGTGTGCAGCCGGGTCGTTGGCGAGGCCGATCAGCACCGTCGGTGCTGCGTTGAGATGGGTGACCCCTTTGGTGTCGATCAGCGACCAGATGACAGCAGGGTCAACCTGGCGGAGACACACATGAGTTCCCCCAATGGCTGTGATACCCCACGTCGTGCACCAACCGTTGCAGTGGAACATGGGCAATGTCCACAGGTAGACCGAATCAAGCGTATGTCTCGAGTGGATGATCTCGCCGAGGGCGTTGAGGTATGCGCCTCGGTGCGTGTACATCACTCCCTTGGGTTGCCCTGTCGTGCCTGAGGTGTAGTTGATCGAGATCGTGCGTTCCTCGTCGTCGACCCTCCACGGCAACGGGTCGTCTGTGCCGCGAGCGAGCAGGTCGGCGTACGGGGTCGTAGCGAATCCGGGGTCGCTTCCGACCTCTTCGATGGCGACGATCTCGGTGACGGTTGCGAGGTCTGAAACGATGGGGGAGAGGGTCCCCAGCAGTTCGGTGTCACCAACGAGCATCGTGGCACCGGAGTGGTCGAGGATGGTTCTGATCTCGTCGGCAGAGAGCCTCGTGTTGATCGCAACGAGGACAGCGGATACGAGCGGTACGGCGAAGTGCGCTATCAGCATCTCAGGTGTGTTCGGGCACAGATAGGCAACACGGTCGCCTTCGCCGATACCTGAAGCCGTAAGTGCGTGCCCGAGACGGGTGGCGTGGGCAGCCATCTCTGCGTAGTCGATCTCCCTATCGCCATACAAGATCGCCGTCTTGTCAGGCCATACGATCGCCGAACGCTCAAGGAATGACAGTGGTGTCAGTTCTGTTCGGTAGACCTTGCTCACTGGCCGGGCCACTGTGGTTTGCGCTTGTCGAGGAACGCCCCCATGCCCTCCTGCGCGTGCTCGTTGCCTGCATTCGTTGCCATCACGGGGGTTGCAATGGCGTACGCATCATCGATGGGGAGGCCTTCCTGTGCATAGAACGTGCACTTGCCGAGCGAGATCGTGTGCTTCGAGAACTCGAGGATCTTGTTCGCCAGTTCGAGCACGGCTTCGTCGAGGTCATCTGCCGGAACCGCCTGGTTGATGAGTCCCCATTCCACAGCGGTGTCCGCTGACACGGGCTCGCCCGTGAGGAGCATCTGCATGGCGCGCTTCGGCCCGACAGAGCGGCTCACCGCCACGTTCGGGGTGTGGCAGAACAGGCCGATCTTGACGCCTGGTGTTGCGAACCAGGCGGTATCGGCTGCGATCGCAAGGTCGCAGGTGGCGACGAGTTGACATCCAGCAGCAGTAGCGATCCCCTGGACGCGTGCGATCACCGGCTGGCGGAGGTCCCTGATCGTATTCATCATCGATTCGCATGTGGCGAAGAGCTCCGAGTAATACGCGTCGTCGCGGTCCATCATCTCCTTGAGATCATGGCCCGCAGAGAACACCTTCCCCTCGGCGGTGAGGACAACGACCCCAACCTCGGTCGGCACAGCGTTGAGGGCTTCGATGACCGCCTGCATGAACTCGAGGCCCAGAGCATTTCGTTTCTCGGGCCGAGCGAGCGTGATGGTCGCAATGGGTCCGTCGACCTCGACTCGGACATTTTCGGTGGCCATGGTGCTGCTCCTGGAGGTGGTGCATGTCAGGGTGTGCTGCACCCTACCACCAGAGACAGTGGAGTTGGAAGGAACTGATTTCGGACTGCGAAGAACGGGATGCGATGAGTTCACCACACCGGCACGGCGCGGGACCTTACGGCTGGCGTTAACGCACGGCAATGGGTAGCTTGGTCGTGACGGTAAACGATTACCAATTGCGGAATGTCGTGAGCCGAGCGGGCAGCCATTTGATTGCCCGGCGTGGCGAGTGCTAGCCTGCACGACTGTGCAGGTCTGCACAAAGGTGCAGATACGTTCAATACCGGAGTCGAAACGAGAATCAGACACGCGACGGAAGACCATGAGGCCCAATCGGCCACGCACAAGAACGAGCAATACGACTCATCGTCATGCGTCGATCCATCGCACTCCCGAGGAGGAAACATAGGATGACAAGCCTACAAGGGGCATCCAAGAAGAAGGGGGTCGCACTCCTTGCGATTCTCCTCGCATTCGCGCTGCTTGCAGCGAGTTGCTCACAGGACAGCGATACCACCGAGGATACGACCGCCACGACGGTCGCGGCTGACACCGGGACCGCCGAGGAAACGACGGCACCCGCACCCGCACCGTTCAACGGAACGGAACCGGTAAAGATCGCTGTTGTTCAGAACAGCGGTGCAGGCGACTACTTCCAGCAGTGGACGAATGGAGCCAAGCAGCAAGCTGACGCGCTCGGCATCGAGTACACCTGGTACGACGCTCAGGCCGACAATGCCAAGCAGGCCACGGACATGGAAACGGCGATCGGGACCGGTGTTGCCGGCATCGTTGTCGACCATGGCCAGACCGATACGATGTGCCCGTTGATCAACGACGCGCTCGAAGCGGGCATCTTTGTTGTGATCTACGACATTGCAATCCAGGAATGTGCTCCGGGTGCTGTTCAGACGCAGCAGTCCGATGCGAGCCTTGCTGATCTGACACTCGGTCAGATGTACGAGGACATCGGTGGCGATGAGAACGTTGGCTACGTCAACATTCTCGGTATCGCCCCGCTCGACCGTCGCCACGTTGTCTGGGAGGAATACACCGCAGAAAGCCCATGGGCACAGCAGTTCTTCGTTGGAGAGTTCACGAACTCTGTTGCGACGGACAACGCACAACTGGTCGACGCGGCCCTGAAGGCCAACCCGGACATCCGTGCGATCTTCGCTCCATACGATGAGTTGACAAAGGGCACCGTTTCAGCGATCAACGACAACGGTCTCTCCGAGACAGTCTGGGCGTATGGCATCGACATCTCCAATGCGGACATCGAAGTCATGACAGCTGAAGGCAGTCCCTGGAAGGCGACAGCCACCACGGACCCGAACGCCATCGGTGCAGCGGTGATGCGGACCATGATCCTCGAACTCGCTGGCCAGCAGGTCGATCGCCTGGTCGATTTCCCCGGTGTGCTCGTGACACAGGACTTCCTGGTGTCGAACGAGATCAAGAACATGGTTGACCTGAGGGCAGCGATGCCTGAACTCAACCTGTCTGCGGTCCAGTCAGCCGACTGGATCCCGTCGATCGAGTTCTAAGCAACAGCTATCCGAGATGCCTGAAGGAGAAACCAGATGACGGCAGTGGTCGAGATGCGAGACATCACGATGGCCTTTGGCACCAACCAGGTGCTGAAGGGAATCGATCTCGACCTTGAGCCGGGAAAGGTGACGGCTCTGCTCGGCGCCAACGGCGCTGGGAAGTCGACGCTCATCAAGGTTCTCTCAGGCGTACACAACAACTACGGCGGCACCGTCCTCATCGACGGTGCCGCCGTACATCTCGATCACCCGACCACGGCTCAAAGCTACGGTATCGAGGCCGTCCATCAAAAGATCGCAGATGGTGTTGTGCCAGGGTTGAGTGTCGCCGAGAATTTCCTGTTCGAAGACATCGTGAACAACCGGATCTCTCGGACCGCATCGATGCGCAGCATCCTCCCGCGATCCAAGGAGGTCGCATCCATCCTGAGCCTTGACTGGCCGGACGATGTGATGCGCAGCGATATCTTTGAACTCCCGATCGCCGATCAGCAACTTCTGCTTCTTGCGCGGTCACTCGTCCACGAACCGCGACTTCTCATCCTGGACGAACCCACTTCAGCCCTATCAGACTCTGAGGCCCAGCGACTCTTTACCGTCATCAGACGCCTCCGCGATGAAGGTGTGGCCATCTTGTACGTGTCACACCGTCTCCAGGAGATCGATGCTATCGGAGACAGGCTCATCGTGCTGCGCGATGGAGTGATTCGCAGCGACCATCCCCAACCATTCGACTGGGCCGATGCACTTCACCAGATGCTTGGCGAAGCAGAAGCAACTTCCGACGACGATCGAGGAGAACAACGTGGCACGGACGACGTTCTGTGTCTATCAGGCGTCCAACTGCTGGACGAATCGGTACCGTTCGACATTTCCTTCAGATCGGGCGAGGTAGCGGGCGTCTTCGGACTCCTTGGCTCCGGTGGAAGCGAACTGGCACTGGGCATGTTCGGTGCAGATCCCTTTGTCGGAGGGGAGATGACGCTCAATCGAAAACCGTTCGCACCCAAAGCACCTGCCGACGCGATCGCCCAGGATGTCTACATGGTGCCCGAGGACAGGGTTGCCGGAACCATCATCAAGAATTGGAGCATCGCACACACGTCCACGTTCCCGTTTCTCAGGGATGTCTCGAGGTTCGCGGTGATGAATTGGCGTGCTGAGGACAAGGTGGGAAGTTCCGTCATCGATGAATTCGACGTTGTTGCCCAATCCCCCCATGACCCCGTCATATCGCTTTCGGGTGGGAACCAGCAGAAGGTGGTTGTGGGCAGGTGGCTGCGCATGAACCCGACGGTCATGATCCTCAACGAACCGTTCCAGGGCGTTGACGTAGGGGCCCGTCGGGATCTCGCCAACAAGGCACGCGAGGTCGCAGCGGCAGGGTCAGCAGTGATCGTGATGTCCACAGACCTTGGAGAGATCATGCAGGTATCAGACCGGGTCATCGTGCTCGCCGACGGAGATCTGCGCCACGATGCATACCTGTCTGAGACCAGCCGAGAAGAGATCCTGTCGAAACTTACGGAGGTTGAGTAAGTGAGCAAGAACGAACAAGCCACAGATGCCCAGTTGCCTGAGGCCAAACACCACATCGACTTCCGCAACCTCGTGGTCCGCTACGGCTTCATTGCGGTGACGGTGTTCTTTTTCGTGTTCTTCTACGCAACCATCCCAGCCTTCCGGCTCTCGACAACGATGCTGTCTATGTTGAAATTCACGAGCGTCGTTGCGATAGCGGGCCTTGGAGTGACGATAACTATGGTCGTCGGTGGCCTTGACCTCTCCGTTGGTTCGATAGCGGGTATGTCGGTGACCGTTGCGGCCATGACGATGGTCATCTACGGTCAGCAAGGATCCGTCGCGATCGTAGCGGTACTGATCGCAGGCGCGCTTATCGGCGCATTCAACGCATTCCTGATCGTGATCCTGAAGATCCCTGACCTCCTGGCAACCCTTGCCACCATGTTCCTGGTCCAAGGTTTGAAACTTATACCCGTCGAAGGCCAGTCGGTGTCTTCGGGTCTCATCCTGAGGGACGGGTCGGTCGCTCCTGGCAAATTCACGGAAGGGTTCCTCCAGATCAACCGCGGGACGATCGGGGCGGTGTCGTACCCCGTGATCATCTTTGCGGTGCTGACCCTTGCGACATGGTTCTTCCTGTCGAGGACCAAGTGGGGGCGCATCATGTACGCCATCGGCTCGAATCCTGAGGCTGCACGCCTTGCCGGTGCAAGGGTTGGTCGATACAAGGCGCTCGCCTACATGATCTCGGGTGTGTTCGCTGCGATCGCCGGGTTGATTCTCTCATCGCGAATCGGCCAGGGCGACATCTCGGCAGGTAGCTCTCTCCTCCTGGATGCCGTTGCGGTCGCCCTCGTCGGTACGTCTGTGCTCGGAGCGAACAAGCCGAATGCGTTGGGTACCGCCCTTGGTGCCATTCTCATCGGGATACTGCTCACGGGTACCACGATGATGAACTTCCCGTTCTACTGGCAGGACGTTGTCAAGGGTCTTGTCCTGCTTGTTGCGCTGATACTGTCATACACGTTGTCCGACAAGAAGCAGCGTCACGTGGAGGCGGTGCCAACGTGACCGACCGGAGCATTTCTCCGGCGCGTACGGTCTGGATCGATGCCAGCGACCCTGGCTCGATCATGGCGATCGAACAGCGTCTCCTCCCATTTGTCTATGAAGAGGTAACGATCCGTTCCGCCGACGGAATGGCCGAGGCGATCAGAGATATGGTGGTGCGCGGTGCAGGCTGTATCGGGGCATCCGCCGGGTACGGCATGTACCTCGCTGCCCTCGAGACCAGTGACATGTCCACCCATGAAGCTGATGAGCACCTCAAGCGATGTGCTGGAACCCTCGAGGCGAGCCGCCCAACGGCCGTGAACCTCACGTGGGCGGTCCAACGTCAACTCGGTGAACTGCTCGGTATCGACGATGGTGTCGAACGTATTGCGAGGGCGAGAGCAGTTGCTGTCGGGATCGCAGACGAGGATGTTGCGAGCTGTGCCACCATCGGCCAACACGGTCTGAAGCTGATCGAGGACATCTATGAACGGACGGGGACGACGGTGAACGTGATGACACACTGCAACGCCGGTTGGCTTGCGTTCGTTTCTCACGGAACTGCCACGGCTCCGATGTACGCTGCATACGACGCAGGTATCCCGATCCATGTCTGGGTGAGTGAGACAAGACCTCGAAACCAGGGAGCCCGCCTCACGGCCTGGGAACTCGGACAATACGGAGTTCCCTATACGTTGATTGTGGACAACGCTGCTGGACACCTGATGCAACACGGCCTGGTCGACCTCGTGATCGTCGGGAGCGACCGCACC
>JAMBLL010000186.1 GCA_023336765.1 Actinomycetes bacterium
CACCGCAATGGGCACTGGCATGGGCATCCCATCGGCTTCGATCTACGCAACCGAACTGATCCGGTTCTACGGTGTCAAACGGATGATTCGGGTTGGATCGTGTGGTGCGTTAACAACCGAAGTAGGAGTTCGGGATGTGATTCTTGCGATCGGTGCAGGTACAGACTCGGCAACCAACAGGGCTCGGTACGGGGGTTGGGATTATGCCGCGACACCGGACTTCGGGCTTCTGCGTATCGCAGCCGCGTTGGCAGCCACAGGTGATCGGCCGGTCCATGTGGGCAATGTGCACTCGTCGGACAGTTTCTACAACCCGAACCCGGATGCGCTTACGATCTGGCAGTCGATGAATGTCCTCGCGGTTGAGATGGAGGCCGCTGGCCTCTATGCGGTCGCTGCGGCCGAAGGAGCAAGGGCGCTTGCGGTCCTCACTGTGTCCGATCACATCGTGACCCAGGAGGAGACAACGTCAGATGAGCGGGAGCACACGTTCTCGGACATGATCTACCTCGCTCTAGACACCCTCGTCGAAGACGCCGCCAGCAGCACTTCGTAGTACGTGCTTCGTGATACGTACTACGTGATACGTACTACTTCCTCACTGTCTTGAGTGTCACCCACAGGGCTAACGCCGCGAGGGTTGTTACGAGGGTGAACGGCACCCCTATCGATGGTCCGAGGGTCTCTGAGGCGAGCCATGGGATGTAGGAGGAGAGTGCGACGATTCCGACGATCGTGAGCACGGGACGCGAGCGGATGGTACCGATCGCCACCGTGCCGGCTGAGACGGCAAGAGCGACCAAGAGAGCGATCGAAAGTCCGACGTCGAGTCCCACGAGGAGCATCATCGACCCGACAAGTGCGGTGACAGACCCGAGGATCTCACCGGTCAGGTGTGGCTCGATTCGTCGTGAGTGCACCAGGGCGAGCCAGATAACACTGACCAGGATCAGAACCGAACCGGGAAGCGCTCTCGGACCATTGCCCAGGACGAGCACGGTGATCGACATCACCATGCCGATCGTGGCAAGGAAGAGTGCAGTCTGCTGGGGAGACGATCGCCATCGCAGATACAAGGCGGTCGCTGTCAACCACGCTATGGCGTACCCGACGACAACCGCGAACTCTGATGCGATCCAGGTGCTGGCAGCAATCTCTGACGTCAACACGATCAATGGAATCGCGAACAACATCAGAATCCTGGCGAACCTGCGTACCCAGGGTTCCTTTTCACTGGCCGAGATCACGCCGATAGTGAGGAGAGCTATGGCGGTGATGGCGAGCAATGAGAATCGCGACCCGCGTCCGACATCGTTCCAGATATCGGCCACCATGATGATGGCCGCCACGACGGCCGTTGATGCAACAACATAGCCAAGAACCTCAGCGGCCGTTCCGCGAGAAGAGGTGACCCTGCCCTCATACTCGCGGATGGACACTGCCTGGTCCTGCGAGATGATTCCCTCGCTGACCCATGAGTCCACGTGACGAGCCTGAACGGCCACTGGTCACCTCTATTCGGTTGTGCCTCCCCGTCACATTGTGGCGCGGGAGGTGGAGGGTGTCTAGACCCCTAGACGAGCATCGTCTGTGCGCCGTCGATAATCTCCATGAAGTCGGACACGTTCAGCACTCCGGTGAGGAGGGGCGTCATGTCGTCCTCGTCAAGGTCGAACATGTCAACGGACATCTTGCATGCCCACAGTTGACAGCCCATGTCGGACAGGTGCTCGAGGAAGGATGGGACGTCGGGGATCTCTAGTTCCTCGAGAGTCTTCTTCATCTGCCTCGTTGCCATGGCCTGCATGCCGGGGAGCGGTGCGAGCGCTGCTGGCATATGTGTTGCAGGGTTACCAACGGGGGAGAACTGAAGGTTGCCCATCGTCTTCTTGTTGATCATGTCCATGCCCCAGAAGGTGAAGAAGATGTGAGTCTCGATGCCCTGTTCGAGAGCACCTGAAGCCATCACCAGCGCAGGGTACGCCATGTCGAGCGATCCCTTCGAGCATACGAACGCGATCTTTCGTTGGGCATCATCATCGCCGAAATCGGGAACGATGGCCTCTACAGTTTTGTCGGTTGTCATGTGATCCTCTCTAGATACAGCCGGCTGGCTTCTGAAGGCCTGAGACGTAGGACATCTTGCGGGCAGGCTTCTTCGGGAAGAGCGTGAAGAGGCTCTTCGTTGGGATACCGCCAATGGTGGACACCCGACGCAACGTCGCCGTTTCTCCCTGCTCCTGATAGTCAGAACGGAGGAAGTCGATGACCTCCCAATGCTCGTCTGTCAGGTCGTCGATCCCGATGTTGGACGCAAGGGCGATGGCGAGATCTCTGTCCCACTCATCGAACTCCGTCAGGAACCCCTCTTCATCGATATGTACTTCCTTGTCAGCGATCGTTGTCACTGGCATCATGCACCTCCAGGTGTGTCATCTGTGCTGTTGTCGGACTCTGTAGTTACGTTAGCTTCGATTGTGATGACCTCGTCCGGGTCGCCAGCGGAAACGGCCTTGAAGGTGTCCAGCGTCCTGCCGAGGCCCCTTCTGATCTCGGGGTCGCGTACCTTGCCCACGAGGGCAAAGAGGCCGGGAGCCTTCTGGTCGTCGGTCGCTGTTGCGTCTGCCTGCTTCTGGACGATGTCAAGCACACGTTCTGCCATTGCAAGCATCTCTGGCTGCGTGAGGTCTTTGATGATGTCGAGCATGTTGACGACGTTGTCTCCCAACGCTTCAACATCCTCCTTCGAATAGCCCGTCACGACCCGATCGACAACACCGAGACCAGCGCCGATGAACTCGAAGTATCCACGCTGCTCGTAGTCGTTGAGTGTTGTGAGGAGTTTGGTGAATCCCTCACTCGCAAGCGGTGCGAGGTCGGACATGAGTTCCATCATGCTCTCGTACTGCGCCATGCCTTCTTCGATGTTGTTCGTGTTGCGCAGGATCCTGCGCAAGAGACGCAGCATGTCGGCTGGCTCGACCCACTCCTGGATCGCTTCGAGTTCACGGTTCGCCATGCCCATGGCTTCGCTGGCGATCGGGCCGAGGTCGGAGATGAGCTCCTGCCACTGTTCGCGCCTGAGCCTCTGCTCGCGAAGTTCGGCTACGACGATGTCGAGCTGTTCGGACATCAGATCGAGCTTCTGCTCAAGTTCCATTGTCCGATCAGTCGATTCGATCGTCATGCTTCACCGTCGCTGATCTTGCCTGCCATCAGCATCTCGTGAGGAAGTGGGAGTTCTTTGCCCTTGATCATGATGTTCCAGTAGATCCACTTGAACATCATCTTGCCCCAGTGGTTCATCTCGGTCTCCTTCAGCAGGGTGAACGGACCGATACCTGGGAGCGGGTACTTACCTGGGAGTGGCTCGGTGTCGTAGTTGAAGTCGATCAGGAGACCCTTGTCGTGGCCTGACTCGATGAAGCAGTTCGCATGTCCATCGAATTCCAGGACCATCGGGAGACCTTCGATGTAGCGCAGGAAGTTCTCTGTGAAAACCTCCATGGCGAAGTGGGCGACTGAGCCTGCCTTCGAAGTCGGAAGGTCGGCCGCATCGCCCAGAGCGAAGACGTTGTCGTACTTCTTGGACAGGAAATTCCCGTTGTCGACCGGCACGAAGTTGGATTCGTTGCCGAGGCCCGACCGTGCGATGAAGTCAGCACCCATGTTGAGCGGAATGGATACGAGGAGGTCGTAGTCGATCTCGCGCTCATCGTAGGAGATCAGCTTCTTTTCGTCAGTGTCGACTCGCTCCAGGTAGAAGTCAGTTTCGAGGCTGATGTTCTTCTCTTCGAGAAGGTTCCCTAGGTGCTTGGCAGCGACCGGCTTCGTGAACGCACCGTCGAGCGGTGTTACGTACACGATCTCGACATCGTCCCTCATCCCTCGATCCTGGAAGTGAGCATCTGCGAGGAAGCTGAACTCCAGCGGCGCCAC
>JAMBLL010000187.1 GCA_023336765.1 Actinomycetes bacterium
GCAAAGACGGCAGCATCAGAATCCAGTCGCTGCCTGAGTTCTTCCGTACGTTGCCCACTTCTTCCGGACATCGATACCGGGCGCGTGCCCTGTGTCGCGATGACGGCTGCGGCTGCTGCACCACCAGAGCCGAGCACGTGGACGGCGGTGTCCGGGGGCAGTTCAAGTCGTGAAATGGCGTGCTTTACTCCATCGATATCGGTGTTGAAACCAGCTATCGCGCCGTTCCTGACCACGAGCGTATTGATCGCTCCGAGTCGCCCAAGAGCGTTGTCCACGACGTCGGCGGCGACGAAAGCGGTGTGTTTGTGCGGCATCGTGACGTTGACGCCGTCCAATGATCCGTCTTTCAGCATCGCCACGACCTCCCCGAACCTCTCAGTAGGTGTTTCGATGAGTTCATAGACCGCATCGATGTCGACGTGTTCGTAACCTGCCTCATGCATGGCAGGAGACCGTGAATGTGAGATGGGGTAGCCAACAACGCCGAACCTCACGGGAGCACCCCTGCCTCTTTCGCTTTCTGGATATTCGCCTTGTGTTCCTCGTACGTTGTAGCGAACGCGTGAGATCCATCGGCGCGGGCGAGCACATAGAAGTAGTAATCGGTGTCCGCCGGGTTCACCGCTGCATCTACGCTGATGATCTGGACGGTGCCGATCGGAGTCGGTGGCAATCCGTCAACTCTGTACGTGTTGTACGGCGACGGAACCTTCAGGTCCTCAGCTGTGACGCGGCCGTTGACATCGCCGATCGCGTACACAACCGTCGCATCGATCTGCAGGCGGATGTCGTCAAGGAGTCGGTTGTGGATCACCGACGAGATCAACGGACGATCGGCATCTGTTCCTGCCTCACGCTGGATGAGGGACGCGATGATGATGGCGTCGTAGCGGGTGATATCGAGGTCGTCGATCCTGGACCAATCCACCGGACCAAGACGATCGACCATCTCATCGGACATTCTTTGGAGAATCGTCGCGGGTGTGGACTCTTCGGTGATCTCGTACTTGGCTGGGAAGAGGATGCCCTCCCATCTCGTGATGGTCGTGATGGACTCCGAGGTGTCTGGCAGCAGGGGCGATGTCACCTCACCACTCCCAAGCGCTGCACGATACGCGGTTTCTGAGAAGTCGGTCTGGTCACCGAGTTCTGTGAGTATGCGTTCGATCGTCCAGCCTTCGATGACGGTGAACGTCCCCACAACGTCTGGCGACCCTCCCGAGAGAAGCTGTCGTATCACGTCGCCTGGCTCCATGTCTGTCACCATGGAGTAGACGCCGGCCTGGAGTTGATCCTCAACGCCAACTCTGCGTGCCTCTTCACGGATCTCTGACGCACGGACGACACCTGCGTCGTTGAGTGTCACGTAGATCGTGTTCGCGGGGGTCCCTGGTTCAATGACAACCTCGACGGGCTGTCCAGGGATGACGTCCCACGGACTGCCCCCGACCAGGCCAGCTGCGAACCGTGCTCCGAAGAACAGGCCGATCAGCACGATCGCACCGAGCGCAACGAGAAGCACCCAGAGGTACTTCCGGGTCCCGCTACCCGCTGATGGGTTCGTCGTGTCCTGGTCCGTCATGGTATTTCTGGGAATCCAGATAGCCCTGCAACATCACGGCCGCTGCGATCTGATCCCTCTTCTCCTTGCGTTTCTTGCGTCGCACGCCCCCACTGATGAGCGCCTGTTCCGCTGTCACCGACGTGAA
>JAMBLL010000188.1 GCA_023336765.1 Actinomycetes bacterium
AAGACGTCGAAGTGTCCTTCACCGCGATGTCGAGTGCTGAGACGACGGCTCTTGCCGCTGAACTCCGCGGACCTGACGCCGCTGCTCGGGAGGTGCGCTTCGCCAAGCCCGGTTCCCAGACGCGGATCATCGGGATTGCGTCTGGCAAAGGCGGCGTTGGCAAGTCGTCGGTGGCGGTGAACCTTGCAGTGGCGTTGGCAGACAAGGGCCAGAAGGTTGGCATTATCGATGCTGACGTCTGGGGCTTCTCCGTCCCCAAGATGATGGGTGTCGAGCGCTCTCCCTCGGTGCTCGAGGACATCTTGCTCCCACCGCGTGCTCACGGGGTTGCCGTGATCTCGATGGACTTCTTCATACAGGGCGACCAGGCTGTGGTGTGGCGGGGGCCGATGCTCCACAAAGCACTCGAACAGTTCCTGGTCGACGTGCACTGGGGCGACCTCGACTACCTCCTCATCGACATGCCTCCAGGCACCGGTGACGTAGCGATTTCGATCTCGCAGTATCTGCCACACTCTGAGATCCTCATCGTCACGACACCTCAACCAACTGCGCAGCGGGTTGCTGTGCGCGCCGGACTCATGGCGGAGAAGGTCAATCAGGACGTCATTGGGGTTGTGGAGAATATGTCATGGTTCACCGGCGACGACGGGAAGCGGTACGAGATCTTCGGATCAGGGGGCGGCGAACGTCTCGCTAGTGAACTCGACGTCCCGTTCCTTGGCTCGGTACCGCTTGTTCCCGCTGTCCGTGAAGGTGCAGACGAGGGCCGGCCGATCGCAGTTGTCGATCCAGACGGTGAGGCCGCTCAGGCGTTCGACGCTGTTGCGGATCAGCTTCTGGCGACGGGACCCCGGTTTCGTAGCCACCCTGAACTCGTCATTTCGTAACGTTTCGAAGATCAAGAAAGGATCACATGACCGACCCTCGCACTGTTCGTATTGGCGTCTCGTCTGCCCGCGAACTCGAAATCCAGGTCGAAGACCCGACCGTTGTAAGCGCGGACTACGAGAAGGCGCTCAAGAACGATGCCACGGTGTTGTGGATCACCGATTCACGAGGCCATCGCTTTGGTGTGTCCGTGGCATCGATCGCATTCATCGAACTCGAAGAACCCGAACAACGGGGCGTCGGCTTCGGGTCGAAATAGCTATCAGCCAGAAATACGGAAAGGGACCGGATTGCTCCTGGTCCCTTTCTTGCTGATGGCTGAAGGCTGAAAGCTGTCGGCTTCTTCCTCAGCTCGCCTGGCGTTGGCGGCGACGTTCTGCAAGCCAGCGCTTGCGGTAACGCCTTCGGTCGTCTTCAGGAAGCCCACCCCAGACTCCTGCTTCCTGATTCGTTTCGAGTGCGTAGAGGAGGCATTCCTCCTGTACGGTGCACACCGTACAAACCGTGGTTGCTTTCTCGATCATGTCGACGGCTGGGCCTGTGGTACCGACCGGGAAGAAGATGTCCGGGTCGGAGTCACGGCAAGCCGAGAGCTCTCTCCAATCGGTGAGGGTGAGCACGCTTCTGTCTCCTTGACTCTCTATCGTGGTGGCTTCGGGGGCGAAGTCTCTGTCTTCGAAAGTGAATGTTTTCACAATCAGCATGCCGTTGTCAAATGATTCTTGGCACCAGCAAGGCAAAGTCTAGTGAATCCCTTCACATCGTGCTTGGGAATCCTTAGGTTTCTTTCATGATGTGCCGATAAGGGACCTACCGGTTGATGCAGGTGGCTGTGGAGTCTTCAGTTCTCTCCCCCGGTCCTACCGGGGAGATGTTGAGGAACGAGACTGGGGGGGCTTCCGATTGTGGTTCTCTGTATCGTTGTGAGTCAGCCATCTGGATTCAGGAGCACCGATGATCATTGCCGAACAACTCAAACAGGACCAGATCGCAGCGATGCGATCGAGGGACAAGGCAACGCTCAACGCGATTCGTTCGATCCAGGCCGAGGTTGCCACCGCAAAGGCTGCCCCAGGGTTCTCCGGCGAGGTCGATGACGACCTCTATGTCAGAACGATCGCGACCTATGTGAAGCGGATAACGAAGTCGCGCACGGAATACGAAGCGATCGGGGAGCGGGGCGCCGAGCAGGTCGGTCTGCTCACCTTCGAGATCGACTACCTCGACCGTTACCTGCCCAGGACCCTCGACGAGGCAGCGACACGGACCCTTGTCATCGCAGCGATGGCCGACGTGGGTGCAGACGAGAACACACCTGCAGGCAAGGTGATCGGTGCGGTCATGCGCTCAGGAGAATCCGTGGACGGAGCCCTGGTGAACAAGATCGTGCAAGAAGAATTGGGATCGTAAATCGTACGATCGTAAATCGCAAATCGAACCTGACCACAAACTCTTGGTCAAGTCTGGCGATTTACGATCGTACGAATCACGATCTACGTTCTTTCCCGTGCCCCAGACTGGAATCGAACCAGCGCTCCCGGCTCCGGAGGCCGGTGCTCTATCCCCTGAGCTACTGGGGCCCACGGGGATTGTAACCTTGTACCTTCATCTCCAGCCGTTCGGCTCGATGATGACGGAACCAACTGATTCAGGACTCAATGTCACTTCAGCAGCAACTCACAGATATTTTCGGACAGGCATTCGCGGCATCTGGCCTTGATACCTCCGCTGGCACGGTTGCTGTCTCGCAACGCCCCGAACTTGCCGACTACCAATGCAACGGTGCACTCGGTGCCGCCAAAGCAGCACAGGTGAACCCTCGCGACCTCGCTGCCACAGTGCTCTCCCACGTCGACGCTCCCGACCTCATCGCGTCTCTTGAGGTCGCGGGCCCCGGTTTCATCAACATCACCGTCAATGACAGCGCCCTAGCGCAGACGACCGGCGAGATGGCGTCGTCACCGAGGCTCGGTGTGGAGTTGGTCGCCGATCCGCTGACTGTTGTCGTGGACTACGGCGGCCCGAACATGTCCAAGGCTCTTCATGTTGGGCACCTGAGGGCAGCGATCATCGGTGAAAGCATCAAGCGCCTCTTCGCCTTCTCGGGACACAACACCATCGGCGACATCCACATGGGTGACTGGGGCATGCCCATCGGCCAACTGATCATCGAACTACAGGATCGCCAGCCGGACCTCGTCTACTTCGACGCCGAGTACGACAGCGCGACCGACGGGCCGTATCCGTCTGAATCTCCCGTAACTCTCGAGGACCTGTCCGAGATGTACCCCGTGATCACTCAACGGTGCGCTGACGATCCGGCAGTTGCTGAGAGAGCACGAGTTGCAACGTTCGACCTCCAGAATGGCCGAGCGGGATATCTGGCGCTCTGGCAGCACTTCCACGACGTTTCTGTGGCCGAGCAGAAGAAGGATTTCGAGGCGCTCGGTGTCAACTTCGACGTGTGGTACGGCGAATCGACCGTCAACGACAGGCTCGAGCCGATGGTGCGTTCGGCACTATCGAGTGGTGTGGCACGGGAGTCTGATGGTGCGGTGATCGTAGATGTTGCACAAGATGATGACAAGAAGGAACTGCCGCCGCTGTTGCTGACGCGCTCAGACGGTTCGTACCTCTACTCGACGACAGATCTGGCAACGCTTGACATGCGAGTGGAGGACATGGGTTCGGACCTTGTCCTGTATGTTGTTGATGCTCGCCAGAGCCTGCACTTCGAGCAGGTGTTCCGCGCAGCACGCAAGATGGGCGTTCTCAACCCGTCGGTTGGGGTGGAGCACCTCGGGTTCGGGACGGTCAACGACAAGCACGGTAAGCCGTTCAAGACACGTGAAGGCGGTGTCCTGCGTCTTGGCGATCTGATCTCTCTCGTCACTGATGCCGCACGAGAACGCCTCGACGACGCGCACATCGCCGAGGACTACCCCGAAGAGGAACGAGATGAGATCGCACGCCAGGTTGGCCTGGCTGCCCTCAAGTTCGGTGACCTCTCGAACCACCGGACTTCGAACTACATCTTCGACCTCGAACGGTTCGCAGCTTTCGAAGGCAAGACTGGCCCGTACCTCCAGTACTCGGCCGTGCGGATCAAGTCCATACTGCGCAAAGCCGCAGACCAGGGCCTGGCCGCCGGCCAGATAATTGCACCCACCGTTCCCCAGGAACGTCGCCTGATGCTGCGTCTTGTGCGCCTACCAGAGGTCATTGCACGGTCGGTTGATCTGCGGGCGCCGAATGCCCTGGCCGAGTACGCGTTCGACGTCGCCACTGACTTCAGCCGCTTCTATGAGCACTGCCACATTCTCTCGGAGGAGGATCCCTCACGGCAGGCCTCGTGGTTGGGCCTCGTGTCGCTGACACTCTCCGTGCTCACACAGTTGCTCGACCTGCTCGGTATCGAGATCCCGGAGCGGATGTGAGCCACCAGGGTGTCGGGCCGGACCTGCTTCCCGACTCGGCACGCATCGACAGCGGGCGCCTCTCCATTGGAGGTTGCGACGTCGAGATGTTGGCCCACGAGTACGGCACACCACTGTTCATCTACGACGAGGAGCACCTCAGAGCACGGTGCGCCGAGGCGGTCAACGCTTTCGGGCCGAACGTTGCCTACGCATCGAAGGCGTTCCTGTGCATTGCTATGGCGAAACTGGTCCACGAGGAGGGCATGGCGATCGACGTGTCAACCGGTGGTGAGATGTACGTTGCTTTGGCTGCGGGTGTGCCGGCTGAGAGGCTCGTGTTCCACGGCAACAACAAGTCCTCCCAGGAACTCGAGATGGCGCTCGAGGCGGGTATCGGCCGCATCGTCATGGACTCATGGGACGAGATCAGACGAATCGAGGCACTGATCGGTGATGGCTATGACCCGCCACCTGTTCTGCTCAGGGTTAACCCCGGTATCGAGGCACACACCCATGAGTACCTCCAGACCGGTGTCACGGATTCGAAGTTCGGATTCCCGATCGCAGGGTCCGAGGCTCAACGTGCGATCGACCACGTACGGGAATCGCCTGCCATGGAGTACAAGGGAGTGCATGTGCACGTCGGCAGCCAGGTCTTCGATGTGACCTCGTTCGCCAGGGCGATCGAGACGCTTGCCCCATTCGTCAAGGAGTCAGAAGCTGCAGAGTTCTCCGTCGGTGGGGGACTCGGGGTTGCCTATGTCCATGGAGAACACTCAGACTCGATCGCCCAATGGGCGGCCGCTGTTACCGAGGCTGTTCGTCTCGCCGGGATCGACGCCGACATCACGGCCGAACCAGGTCGCTCCATCGTTGCAACGGCAGCCGTCACGGCCTACACGGTGGGGACGGTCAAAGAGATACCTGGAGTGCGGACGTATGTCGCGGTCGATGGGGGAATGTCAGATAATCCACGTCCTGTGCTTTACGGCAGCGGATACGAAGCCTTCCGCGCCGTCGATGCCGATGCCCCCCGCACCCGCCAGGCCCACATCGTTGGAAAGCACTGTGAATCAGGCGACATCATCGTGCGCGATGCTGCGATCCCCGCATCGTTGGCGGTTGGCGACGTGCTGTGTACGCCGGTGACAGGTGCGTATGGCCACTCGATGGGTTCCAGCTACAACAAGGTCCTGCGCCCCGCTGTCGTGTTCGTGTCCAACGGAACCACCCGCCTCGTCATCGAACGAGAAACCTACAAAGACCTGATCGCCAGAGACATGAGGTAGGTGTACCTTGCTGCTCGGAGAATCAGAGGGCGCGTTCCTGGTCCTCCCTCAACTTGTTGGGGGAGGTGGCCGAGCGCAGCGAGGTCGGAGGGGGAGACCCTGACGATCCACTCAGCCCGCGCGTTTCGAGGATGGAATTCGAGTTGAGTGGTACTGCTCGGCTTCCCCCTCTGTCTCGTTCCTCGACATCTCCCCCGCGAAGGCCGGGGGAGAAAATGCCAGCGGAAAACGGTATCTATCCCCGCCAAAGGGGGACGGGGTCGGCTTCGACGAGGCTTGTGAGGAACGCAAGGGTCCACGGTGTCGCCTGAGCATCGGTGAGGTACACGATGCCACGTTCGGGCATGTCGAGTGAATCGTCCGTCCACACCCATCCGTCGCCGGTGTTCCACCACAACGGCAGCGGTGTTGGACGCGTATCCGCATTCGATGCCCTGCGTGCTGTAAGCGATGGGGCCTGTGATTCATCGCTTCTCGTGGGGGCTGGACCCTCGACACTGGACAGACCGGCTACCGCTTCAGACCCAGCAGAGATCACAACGGACCGGTGGTTCACCGTGTACTCCTCGAACGCCTCGAGATACTCTGCCTCGGCCTTTGTCCTGGCTTCAGCTTCGTCTTCTGCCTGGGCTTCAGCTTCTGCGGCAGCCTCGATGGCCTCGGGATCAGCCGCAGGATCACTAGCGGTATCGTCCACGGGTACCTCGGCTTCGACCTCCGGGTCGGCATCGGTTTCGGCGGAGCGTGCAATGATCGTCGCGAATCGGTCGACCGGGTTGGGTTCAGGTGGAATGATTTCGCCGGAGTCTGGCATCATCCGCACGGGCAGTGTGTAGGGGAGGGGGAACTTCTGGGATTCCACAAGGCCGACGAGTGGGGCCACCAATTCCGAGATCCAAGCCGAATCGCTGTCGGACATGACGATCGCCCTATCGAGTTCAAGACGTTCGATCTGCTCAAGTGCATTGTCAGGGTTCGATTCGTCGATGACGATCACGGGACTGTCGTATGACGATGCAGCGTTCTCGTCTGCTGAGAGCTTGCGTGCCTCGGTGGCTGAGATGATCACGGCGGTTGCGGCGCCGTTCGTGTAGTTCGCCGCAACGATGCTGTTGTACGCATCGGATGGATCCTGTGACAGCCAGTCGAACTCGATGATCTTGGCTGCCTTGAGCGACTCGTAGGCGTTGACGGGGACGCCCGCAGGGTTGCGGATCTCGAAGTGGATGTGCGGGATGGTGTTCTCGGCATTGCCGCTGTCGCCAACCCATCCGATGATCTGTCCTGCTACAACTTCCGCGCCCACTTCGATGCCAGGAGCGAGACAGCTGTAGCCGTTGGTATCTGTGCCAGGGAAGTCCGTGTTGAGGTGGACGTAGCGCGACTCCCACCCATCGTCGCCGACCAGGATCACAGCACACCCGGCGAGACGCTGGTCATAGGTTGTCTTCACCACGGTTCCGTCATGGGAGGCAACTACGGGGAGGCCCTTCCATCCGTACGTGCCTATGTCGGTCCCGAAGTGCTCCCTGGCGCATCCATCTCTGCATGCGCCGAATCCGTCGTAGTAGCCGGCCCTTCCCACAATCGGGAAGACGATGTCACGGACAACCTCGATACGTTCGACCGGCTCGAAACCGAGGCCATCGTCCTCAGGTGGGGCGCATGGATCGATCTCTGTATCACCGTCGCCAGCGTCGGTAGCTGCCATCGTGGTCGTGGTGACTGTTGACGTCGATTCGCCGTCTCCTGATTCAGCGCCAGCGGTATCGATTGATGACGTTTGGGTCTCCGGATCGCAAACGTCTGCATCTGCATCTGCATCTGCATCTGGATCCGGTTCGGGCTCAGGTGGAAGCGTCGTGGTCGTCGTCGGCGCCACAGTGGTGGTTGTGGTCGGCTCCGTTGTCGTTGTCGTCGGTGCAGTGGTCGTCGTCGGCGCCACAGTGGTGGTTGTGGGCGGCTCCGTTGTCGTCGTTGTTGTCGTCGGCGCCACAGTGGTGGTTGTGGTGTCGGCGACGGTGGTTGTAGTGGTTGTGGTGTCGGCGACGGTGGTTGTGGTGGTTGCGTCGTCTGCACGCGTCGGGGAGATCGAGAACGCGGCAAAGACCGCGATAACCACCACAGCAATCGCTGTGCGGAAAGGTAGCGCTGTGTTTGTCATGTATTCCTGTCCACCTCAGCCGAACCCGTTGGCTCGCCCCTCTTGACATTGTAGCCGATAAACGGCTTCTGTGTGGAGGTACTATCGTCGCATGTCTATGGAGAATTCAATCGGTATCGGATTGCTTGGCGCGGGGACGGTAGGTGGTGCGCTCGTGCGCCGCCTCGTCGGCGAGTCGGACGCGATCGCACTCAAGACAGGGCTCACGTTCGACGTACGCAAGATCGGAGTCAGCCGTCTCCACGCGGAGCGCGATTTCGCGGTCACCGAGGGGCTGTTGACGGATGATCCGTTCGAGGTTGTGAACGACCCAACGGTCGACCTTGTCGTCGAGGTGATGGGTGGCAAGGATCCGGCGGGTGACCTCATCCTCGCCGCACTTGAAGCAGGCAAGCCCGTCGTGTCAGCGAACAAGGAACTCATCGCAGCACGAGGGCCCGAACTGATCGCTGCAGCCGAGCGGGCAGGGGTGCCGTTCTTGTTCGAGGCTGCTGTGGGTGGGGGCATCCCGATCATCAGGCCGTTGTCCGAGACACTTGCGGGGGAGACGCTCGACAGGGTGATCGGGATCGTCAACGGAACGACGAACTACATCCTGACCGAGATGGAGGCTGGAGCGACGTACCTCACCGCTCTCGAACAGGCGACAGACCTCGGGTACGCAGAACCCGACCCGACCGCCGACGTATCGGGCGCGGATGCTGCAGCCAAAGCTGCGATCCTTGCCTCCCTTGCATTCGGAACGTGGGTGGATCCCTCCAATGTGTACACCGAGGGCATCGAGGAGCTCACTGCCGTGGACATGTCCTTCGCAGCAGAACTCGGGTACGTCGTGAAACTCGTTGCCGTGTGTGAACGAAAGGACGCCGGTGTGAACGCCAGGGTCCACCCTGCAATGGTCCCGAAGGACCATCCGCTCGCTTCGATCCGGGGAGCAACGAACGCTGTGTTCATCGAGGGCGCAGCGATCGACTCGCTGCTCTTCTCAGGGCCAGGCGCGGGCGGTGACCCGACCGCAACGGCTGTACTAGGCGATGTCATCGATGCTGCACGCGAGACACTTGCTGGTGCCCAGGTTGCACCGCGAATCAGGTTCTCGCCAGGCGAGATCGTCCCCTTCACCGACATCCCGACCCGTTGGTACGTGCGACTCCAGGTCGACGATCAACCCGGTGTTCTTGCAAAGATCGCCGCATCGTTCGGCGATGAGGAGGTGTCGATTCGCTCGGTCTGGCAGGAGGGAGTGGATCAGGAGGCAGCGTTGATCGTGGTCACCCATCAGGCTCCTGAATCTGCCCAACGCGCTGCTCTTGCATCGATCACCGCGATCCCGGAGGTGATCGAGGTCGCCTCGGTTATCCGGGTGCTTGGTGCCTCCAAGTGAGGTGGAAGGGGGTCATCGAGCAGCACAGGGACCGCCTCCCTGTGACGGACGCCACACCGGTCGTGACGCTTCTCGAAGGTGGCACGCCGCTGATCCCGGCACCTGCGGTGTCTGAGGTCGTCGAACGATCCGTGTTTCTCAAATTCGAGGGGATGAACCCGACGGGTTCGTTCAAGGACAGAGGGATGACCCTCGCCGTATCGAAGGCTCTCGAGGATGGTGCGACAGCTGTCGTGTGCGCATCGACAGGGAACACATCGGCGTCTGCTGCCGCATACGCTGCCCGAGCCGGGATGGATTGCATCGTGGTGCTCCCTGCAGGCAAGATCGCTGCGGGCAAACTCGCTCAGGCGGTGGCCCACGGAGCATCGATCGTTCCCATCGACGGCAATTTCGATGACGCCCTCGATATCGTGCGTGCACTCTCAGATGCCCACGGCATGGCACTTGTGAACTCGGTGAACCCGTATCGCATCGAAGCACAAAAGACCGCGGCGTTCGAGGTGGTCGACGATCTCGGTCACGCCCCTGGTGTCCATGCGTTACCCGTTGGCAATGCGGGCAACATCACGGCGTACTGGAAGGGCTACACAGAGATCGGCGAGGCCCCAGCGATGTGGGGTTTCCAGGCCGAGGGTGCGGCCCCGATCGTGTACGGAGAGGTGTTCGATAACCCAGAGACGATCGCCACGGCGATCCGGATCGGTAACCCTGCATCGTGGGATGGTGCGGTGGAGGCCCGTGACGCTTCTCGTGGGCGGATCGAGGCCGTGACCGATGAGGAGATCCTTGCGGCGTACCGGTTCCTGTCGGGGAGGGTCGGCGTGTTCTGCGAGCCTGCATCTGCGGCGGGTGTTGCCGGCATCATGAAGTTCGCTGACGACCTGCCAAAAGGTGACATCGTGTGCACCGTCACCGGCCACGGCCTCAAGGACCCCGACACGGCAAGCGCCCAGATCGAGTTCCCCCCGGTCGTCCCCGCAACCCTCGAAGCGGTCTCCCAAGCCCTCAACCTCTAACACCAGGTGACACGCCGCGAACCCAGGGTTCCGAGTCCGGCGTCCCCCTTTCA
>JAMBLL010000189.1 GCA_023336765.1 Actinomycetes bacterium
CAGTGCACCGATGCGTCTCACGTACCGAACGATCTCGGACGTTGGAATCGACGCGTATCAGCAGGTGATGAGCCGCTGCGGGGAAGGGTCGCTCGACCGCAACGATCGCTACTACTGGGACGGGAGTGGCCCACAGAACTGGGCACGACAGATGACCGAGTACGTTTCTGAGCCAGACACGATGATGTGGCTCATCGGCTATGCCGGAGACGAACCCATTGGCTATGTGGCGGTGGGAAGGGATGAGGACTGGGGGTCCACGATCATCCACATCGGTGTGCTGCCGGTCCATCGTGGCAACGGTTACATCGATGATCTCATCGCTGCTGGGACCGCTGCCGCCAGGGATCAGGGGATCACATCGATGTTGTCGGATGTGGACGTCACGAATACGCCGATGATGGCTGCGATGCGCCGGGCGGGACACACGGACGATGCTCGACCATGGCACGTGTGGGCATATCGAACCGATCTCAGCTCGCTTGCCGCCATCCCATGACATTCTGTTGGCTCCAGTGCCCAAGAGCCCACAGATCACAATATCTCAGAGAGCGGCTCGTCGGGTAGTGTTCCCTGTCATCGGCGAGGAGCGTACCCATGATCCCCAGAGTGCTTGTTGTCTTCGGTCTCACTCTCGCGATGGTCGGATTCGTGGCAGCATCGGCTGAAGCCACATGGTCCGTGGTTGCCGTTGACGAGGAAACGGGCGAGGTCGGAGTCGCCGTTGCGAGCTGTGTCGGGTTCGAAGTAACGGTCGTGCCCGTTCTGGTGCCTGGAGTCGGCGCTGGAGCTTCTCAGGCGAACATATCAAGACCTTCGGGACAGCGCATGGTGGATGCGCTCGCAAGCGGTGCGTCGGCACAAGAAACGATCGATGCAGTAGTGGATGCCGATGACGGTATGGAGGAACGCCAATTCGGCGCTGTTGTGCTCGGTGACGCCGGGGCAGGATGGACCGGTGGTGACACGATCGATGTGGCCGTCGATATACGATCCGACGGCGGAACCGTCGCGGCTCAGGGGAACATCCTTGTATCGCAAGACGTTGTCGACGCCGCTATCGCCGCCTTCGACGCGGCCGATGGCCAACTCGCTGACAGATTGATCGCTGGGCTCGTGGCCGGAGCGGACGCTGGGGGCGATGCTCGCTGCGGCGACCAGACTGCGACTGCCGCCGCACTCGTCGTGGCTCGACCTGGCGATCAGGACTATGCGTACACGGACACGACGCCGCTTGGACCTGACCCTGGTGTGGATCCCGTGCCATCGGTCTTCGTCTCGGTCCTCGTCGAAAAGGGCGGCGTTCGTGCACCAGACGAACTCGCCGACGTGTGGGCGGCCGCTGACCAGAGTGCACAGTCGGTGGTCATCCGACAGGTCGATCCAGGCGCCGACGCCGCTGCTCGGGGTTCGAGCACGATCGTGCTTGTGTTGCTTGGACTCGTCTTCCTCGGTGCCCTCGTTGTCGCCGGCGTACTCATCTACACGCGAAACAGGGTCAAGTCCGCATAACTATCGCGTGCCCTGGAGTTACAAGGTTCTCACACGACCGAGGCCTCGGGTCTCAGGACCCGGCAAGGCCGAGAAACACGACAATCGCTCCCCCAAAGCGAACCATGTCCTTGTCAGACAGGGACCCGATGCGGTAGCCGAGTTTGTGGCGGGGAATCGTTGTCACCTTGTCGATCATCAAGCGACTGGTCCCATCAAGTCCATTCTCAGTGTCAGGATCGACCCTTAGACGTAGTAGCGGTGCGTCCGTGGGATCGCTTGTGAACGCACACACCGTGACCGAATCGGTTGCACTGAAGCGATCATCCTGGACGATCACCACCGGGCGTGGCTTGCCCGAATAGCCGCTCCCCCCGGACGCCGTCCAGATCTCCGACCGCCTCACAGCGCTTCATCGCTCAGAGCGTCGATGAATGCCTGGTCATCGTCTGCATACGAACTGGCCGCAACAACGGCGGCCTGATCACTGGCATCGCGGACGAAGTCGGGAGTACGGACGTCGACAACCCACAGTTGAACGGGACGCATCCCTTCTGCTCTCAAACGTTCACGATGTCGCTGGACTCTCTGGGCACCAGTCAGGTTCTCCTTGGAATCTTCCATGTCCCAATGTTACATGTAATGCGAGCTGGTGTCCAGAGGGCTTCGCTGCTGCCTGTTCTGTGGGCTCACGACCGCGTATACAGGCTTACGAACCCTGGGTACGCGGTACCGTTACACGGCGGGGGCTGTGATGCGAGTTCCGCCTTTGGTTGCGATGGGGAGTTCGGGCATGGAGCCGTCGAGGCCCTTCCACACGGCATACATCGTTGCTGCAGGCTCGAGGGAGACCGCTCCGCCATCCGTGGCAGCATCGCCAGCGGTGGCGGATACGAAGTCGAACGACGCATCGAACGACGCAGTCACCGTGGGAGACGTGTACTCCACCGTGCCGTTGATCGACATCCTGTGTGTTTCATCGCCAAAGCGTGCGTACACCACAGTTGTGTCACCCATCATGGTCACCATGAAGGCGTTCTCAGACTGTCCGTCGAACTCCTCCTGGTTGAGATACAACCGCGGCTTGTCCTCGTACGGCTTGCCTGCTGTTGGACACGACGTGACACAGTTACCGCATTCGTTACAGAAGTCCGTCAGCACGACGATCTGATGTGCCTGGTCGATGCTGAACGTTGTACGACCAGACTCCACGAGCACACCGGCCTGCACCGAGTACGAGGGTAGATCTGCCGCAAAGGCATCGGTCTGGTAGGTCATCAGCGCCAGGTTCGGGCACACACCCACACACAGGCTGCAGATCGTATCACAGTCGACGCACCGGCTTGCCTCAGTCTGGGCTTCCTCAGCGGTGTACATGAGCATCGTCTCGTTGAAATTGTTGCGCAACGTCAGTGGCGTGAACTTCGCTGGGACCCGGTATTCGCGATGTGCCCGCCGCTGGATCAGAGCACCGAGGTCGTCGGTCGTGGGCATACCGTTCACGGTGGCTTCCACCTCGCCGGTTACTGTTGCGATGATCGCCGCCGCTGCGGCCTTGCCATCTGCTGCTGCCTTTACGATCGACGAGGGTCCTCCGGCGGCAACGTCACCGCCCGCGTACACACCAGGCACGGAGGACTCGAACGAGACCGGGTCGACGGCAATGTAGTTGCGTGGGGTGAGCTCCGGCACGTTGTCACCGAAGAAGTCAAGCATCGAGTGCTGACTGATCGCAAGGATGAGCGTGTCGAGCGGGATCTCGAACTGCGAATCTGCGATATCGTGAGGGATCTTGCGCCCGGACGAGTCCCGGTCACCGCGATACTCGGTCCTCGTGGCGATCAAACCAAGCAATGTGTCGTCCTCGACATGGAGAGAGTGCGGGCTCGTCATCTCGAGGATCTCGATGCCCTCCTCGATGCACGCGTGGATCTCTTCGGGATCGGCAGGCATCTGATCCTTCGAACGGCGATAGATGAGCGAAACATCTGTTGCGCCGACCCGCCACGCTGAACGAACACAGTCCATTGCCGTATCTCCAGCCCCGATTACTCCGACTCGTGGACCAACAGGAATCGGGTGGCCCTCCCGCACACTCCGTAGGAAGCTGAGTGCGTCAAGGACCCCGACCGCATCTTCGCCTTCGACACCGAGATACTTCGGTAGCTGGGCACCAACGGCGACGAAGACCTTCTCGAACCCCTGATCGCGCAGGTCCTCGAGCGTGAAGTCACGGCCAGCTTTCTGGTTGTACCTGACCTCCACGCCGAGCTCCCCGAGGACAGCAACGTCCTTGTCGATCTCATGTTGTGGAAGGCGATACTCGGGGATCGCTCCTCCGACCATTCCGCCAGCGTAGGGATGCGCCTCGAAGATCGTTACAGAGGAGAACCCCGCCTTGCCGAGTGCCTCGCCTGCAGCGATGCCTGCGGGACCCGCGCCGATGATGGCGACCTTCATATCGACGGCTGCCGTACGTTCGGGGACCTTCGGCCATGTCTCGTGCGACATGATGAACCGCTTCATGTCCCTGATGGCAAGCGGCTGATCGAGGTGGGTCCGGATGCATGTGTTCTCACAGAGATGGTCGCACACGCGCCCGAGGATCGCAGGCACGGGGTTATCCGCCCTCGTGATCTCGACGGCGTCGTCAAAGCGACCCTCGCGCACAGCACGCATGTACGCAGGAACATCCTGGGACACAGGACACTCGTCGACACACGGCGCCTCTATGCAGTCGAACAGCCCGAGCTTGCGCGAGGTCTTGGACCGATCCATGCGGAACGATTCGTTGCGGTAGCGCCAATCCTCCTGGACACTCTGGGCATAACCGCGAAGGTTGACACGCGCCATCGTTCGAATGGTTACTGCAACGAGATCGGCAGCGCGGTCGTTGTCGTAGTCGTTCTCGAGCGCCCAATCGCTCACGACATCGGGAATCGGCCTGTCCCACTCCCCTGCCAGATACACACCCAGTGCGTGGGCATTGTCGAGGCTGAAGTCCACGCCCGTGTCTTCGAACATCGCAAGAGCCAGCATCTCGGCGAACATCGAGAAGTGGTGCTCGCTGAGCGCCGTACGTCCGGTGAAGTCAGCGATCGTGGTGGCTTCAGCCTTGTCGAGATGGAGGTTGAGCTCCTCGATGTACTGTGGCATACGCAGATACCCGCCGGTCTTGAGCAGGTCTGAGCACACGGTGATGGTGGTCATCCCTGACCGCAACAGATCCGACACGTTGAACGCATCGGCACCTCCCGCAAAGGACAGGAGCATGTCACCACGGAACTCTTCGGAGAGCCTGAGGGCGAGGTTCGTTGTCACAGCGTGAAGCGCGCGGCCAGACATGTACATCATGTCGTCATCAGGGAATACCAGCCTGTGGTTCTCCACCTCAAGAGTGTTCGACAGCTTGAGCCCGAAGGTGACGCCCTTGGCCGCGGCGGTCCGCTTGAGGTTGTGGAACATCGGGACCGCATCGACGTACTTGAGGTCATGCCCGAACGCCTCGTCAGGGATCACAACGTCGCTGAACCCGAGTTCATCGTTGATGATGCCTCTGACCCGCTCGGCACCGAGCAGCGTCGGGTTGACCTTGACCGAGGTGTTCAACCCGCGTTCGGTGATCAGATAGGTGGAGATCTGCTCGATCTCTTCAGGAGGACATCCGTGCATGGTCGACAGGGTCATCGTGTTCGACAGCTGGGCAGGGATAGCGACGTCACGAACGTCCTCAAACCGTTGGGCAACGATGTCGATGTACGGGCTGATGTACTCGCTTGCATCATCCATCACGTCGAGGTACCACTGGACGTTCGGCTTGCGGATCCCCTCGAGGTTGTACCCGACGCTCATGTTGAATATCATCCCTGGAGCATCACCTGGGAAACCGAGTTTGCGATGCAACGCGTGTATCAGCACCCACGCCCGCAGGTACTCATCGAAGGATTGGTAGACCTTGAGTTCCTGGGACCACTCGACGTTGTATCCCTCATCCTCGATGTCGATGCACGGCTTGTTGACATCGAGTTCATCGAGTGTCTGGACGGTCTTCAGTTCGATGAAACGCGCACCGACAAGCCACGCCACGATGATGTTCTGCGCCATCTGTGTGTGTGGTCCCGCGGCAACACCGAATGGCGTGTCGAGCGAGACGCCGTAGTTCTCGATACGGAATCGATCGGCAGCGTCAGGGACGAAGAACGACGAGCGCGGAATACCGAATATCGAATCCTTCTCTTCGAGTTCGGTGAAGACCCAGTCGGTGAGTTGCTCCATGGTGATGGGCTGGAAACGGTCTGACATGGTGGTCTCCTCTCGCCTACAGGCGGCTGTGCAGACGCGCAGCCTGCTCTCGTGCTTTGGCTCTGATCTCGTTGGCATCAACACGTGTTGGTTCGCCATCTGTGAAGACAACCTCGCCGGCGACCTTTACCTCGAGTGGACGGATGCCAGGGGTGAATGCGATGTGCCATGGATCCATCGGCTCGTAGGACCAGATGACCTCATCTTCTCTGGCTTCGGGAACCAGGTTCCAACCCTCCTCGAGCCAAGACCAGGCGGTATCGGGTCCTGCGGTGACATCGACCGAGCGCTGCATCGCATAGGCAAGCCTGAAGGACTCGATCATGTTCGATCCGATGCCATCCGTTCCCAGCGCAACCGGATTGGAGAATCGGGCAGGGTCGGCGTATCCGACACCGTTGTTGAGGTTCGACCTCGGGTTGTGGAGTATCGTGCCCTTGAGGTGGTGGTCCGTCGGGAGATAGACACAGTGGCTCAGCAACCAGCGGTCGTTGGTGAGGCCTGCGAGACGCTCAGGGGAATCGATGTCACCGGGGCCCTCCGCAACATGGATGTGGACTCCAACGCCGTACTCGTCCGCAAGGGCAGCAGCAGCTTCGAGCGTCTCGTCGGTGCACGTGAACGTGGCGTGGATGCCGACGAGGCACTTCCCGCCCTCGTCAAGGAACCTCTTGTTCTCCGCAAGACCTCTGACCGCACCCTCGGCACCGTTGCGGTCGCTGACACCGTATCCGGTGATGACTCTGACGCCGACCTCCTCGCACGCTTCTGCGATCACGGACAACGAACCCTCGATGGCGTTCGGCGTTTCGTTGTGGTCGATGATCGCAGTGGTTCCAGATTCGAGTGCTTCAAGTGCGCCGAGTTTCGCCGACCATCTGAGCATCTCGAGGTCGAGTGCAGAGTCGAGGCGCCACCACACCTGCTCGAGGATCTCCTGGAAGTTCGTCGCAACCTCAGGCGGCGCAGGCATGCCCCTTGCGAGTTCGGAGTAGAGGTGGGTGTGTGCGCATACGAGTCCGGGGGTCACGGCGGTCATTCAAGTACCTATCTCGAGGGGTTCGTGTACGTTCATCGGCAGGTGAGTTCTCCACTTTCCGTCCACACCATGATAGGCAGCTGCCACCGCGCCTGCCGTGGGGACGAGACCGATCTCACCGACACCTTTGACCCCGAACGGGGCTCGTGGTTGGGGCACCTCAACGAGTATCACCTCGATATCTGGCATGTCCTTTGGCCTGATGATGTTGAGTTGCCGCAGCGTCGATTTCGTCGGCATACCTTCGTCATCCGTTGGGAACTCCTCGGTAAGGGCATAGCCGAGCCCCATGTGGATGGCGCCTTCGACCTGGCCCACGGTGAGGAGTGGGTTTATCGCCCTTCCAACGTCGTGGGCAGCGATGACCTTCTCGATCTTCCCTGTCCCGGGATCTGCGATCACGACCTGGCATGCGTAGCCGAACGCTGAATGGATGATCGGGTTCTCGAGACCTTCCTCGAGCGCGTTCGTCCAGTCGACGATGTACTCGCCGTGGTAGTCGATACCGGTCTCACGGTCACCAGCAATGGCGTTCCTACATGCATCCTCAACGGAGCCGGCTGCCATGAGCGTGCCACGAGATCCGGTGGTCTGGCCAGCAGAGAAGTCTCGGGTCGTATCCACAATGACCCGGATCCTGTCCGGGTCGATGTCCAGGAGTTCGGCTGCAACCTGAAGTGCAACCGTGTGCACACCCTGACCCATCTCCGTCCATGCATGGCGCACCTCAACGGTGTTGTCCTCATTGAAACGTACAACCGCCTTGGCAACCTCCCTGAAACCGTTCCCGAGGCCTGAGTTCTTGATCCCGGCCCCTATGCCGACCGCTTTGCCAGCGGCAACGGCTTCGTCGTAATGGGGGCGAACAGCTTCGAGGCATTCGGTTATCCCGCGCACACCGTCGTCCATGATCTGGCCAGGGCCCCACACGGACCCGGGGACCGCTACGTTCCTGGCTCTGATCTCCCAGTCCGATATTCCGACCATCTCAGCGAGTCTGTCCATGGAGCCTTCCGTCGCGAACTGAGCCTGGTTCGCCCCGAATCCTCGGAACGCGCCGCACACCGGGTTGTTGGTGCGCGCAGCGATCGCCTCGACATCCACGTTGGCGATCGCATAGGGACCACAGGCGTGCCCTGCAGCACGTTCAAGAACCTTCATGCCCACCGATGCGTACGGTCCAGAATCCCCGACCATGCGCGCCTTGAGTGCAGTCACCACACCTTCGGGATCACATGCCATCCACATCTCGACCCTGATCGGGTGCCGCTTTGCATGCATCACGAACGACTGCGGCCTCGTGAGAGTGCACTTGACCGGCTTACCGGTGAGATACGCGGCGAGAGCAGTGTGCCCCTGATTGGACATGTCCTCTTTCCCGCCGAACGCTCCGCCGTTCGAGACGAGTTCAACCGTCACCTTCTCCTCGGGGATATCGAGCATGACCGCGATCTGCTCCTTGTCGTCCCACACACCCTGACCGCCTGAATAGACATACAGCGATCCGTCCTCGTCGGGTACGGCAACCGTCGACTCCGGCTCGAGAAACGCATGCTCGACACGCTGGGTGACGAAGACTTCGTGCACCTTGTGTGCAGCTTCGTCGAACGCCCGCTGGAACTCGCCGCGGGCATAGGTCGATGTCGAGAGCACGTTGCCATCGAGACCCCACACCGCGTCCTCATCTGAAGCGAGAGCGGTATCAGCGTCGACGAACGGGGCAAGCACGTCGTAGGACACATCGACAAGACCCGTTGCGCCACGTGCGGAAAGGACGTCCGTCGCGACGACCACGGCAAGGACATCGCCTCGATATGACGTGCGACCACCTACCGGGATCATGACCGGCCAGTCCTTGTGGATGATCCCGACTTTGAGATCCCCAGGAATGTCTGCTGCGGTGTAGACCGCGACGACATCCTCAGCCGCAAGGGCTCGCGAGGTGTCGATGCCAACCACATCGGCTCTGGCGTGGTCTGCAAGGACAAGGGCAGCGTGAAGCATCCCATCGATCTGGATGTCATCGATGAAGCCACGGTCCCCGAGCGAGAGCGCCCTGGCCTCGTATTTCATCCCGTCACCTCCGATGGTGCCGGAACGACTCGGCACGGGAATCGGATCACCAGAAGCAAGAAGCTCAACGGCTTCGATGATCTTCGTGTACCCGGTACACCGACACAGGTGGGCACCGAGCCTGCCCTCGATCGTTGCACGGTCGAGGTCTGCACCTTTCTGATCGATCAACGCCTTGGAACGCACGATGATGCCAGGCGTGCAGAAGCCGCACTGCAGGGCACCCTTTGCAGCGAACGCATCGGCGAAGCGGATGCGCTCAGAATCGTCGAACCCCTCAAGGGTGGTGATGTGTTTCCCCTCGGCCTTTTCGAGCGACACAAGGCAACTCGCCAGGGCCTTGCCGTCGACGAGCACGGTACATGCACCACATTGACCCGACGGTGAACAGCCATCTTTTGGAGAGGTGACGCCAAGCCCTGAGCGCAACGCGGACAGGAGATGCGGGTGCTGGTCACCAACCTCGACCGGTTCCCCGTTGAGTTCGAATGCGATCGTCATGTTCTGTCCTCGTGCGGCTGGCTGATGAGTCCGAAGTGCTGTGACTGGTGATACCTGTCGAAGTCGAACAACGTGTTCTTGTAGAAGTCGCAGTAGTCGAGGTCGATCGTCGCGATGGCGATCTCATCGCCCGTGGTGATGCACTGTGCCTTGATCTGGCCCGACGGTGCGATGATCACAGACTGCGCAAGCGAATCCACGCCCTCTTCGATGCCGCCCTTGGCCACACCGACCACGTAGGTGCCGTTCTGATACGCCCCTGACTGCATCACAAGATGATTGTGGAACCCTGCAAGCGCGTTCTGTTGCGGGTCCGGGCTGTAGTGCAGCGGTGTGTTGTAACCGATCAGGATCAGTTCAGCACCTTTGAGCCCCATCACCCTGTAGGTCTCAGACCATCTCCGGTCATTACAGATCGCCATGCCGACTTTGCCCTCGAAGGCATCCCACACCTCGAACCCGGCTGGACCCGGTTCGAAGTAGTAACGCTCGAGATGCTGGAACGGACGGTCTGGTTCGTGGTGCTCGTGTCCGGGAACGTGGACCTTGCGGTACTTGCCGACGACCGACCCGTCACGCTCAACGAGCATCTGTGTGTTGTAGTGATGCTTGACGCCATCGCCGTCGACGAAGATCTCTGCATATCCAATGGAGAAACCGACACTGAGTTCACGCGCCCTGTCAAAGAGGCGCCGCGTCTGGGGTCCAGGCATCTCGTCCTCGAACCACTCGTCGATCTCGGCCTCATCCGTGAGAAACCACCGCGGGAAGAACGTGGTCAGGGTCAGTTCGGGGAACACGATGAGGTCACATCCTCGCGCCGCACCCTCCTCGAGGAGAACGAGTAACCGTTCGACCACCTGATCCCTTGTATCGATCCGGGCGATCGGCCCCATCTGTGCTGCACCAACCGTGATCTTTCGTGTCAAGCGTCTACTCCTCAGTTACGGGATTCTTGCTCATTGCTTGACATTTTGTCAAATCCATTTTGACATTTTGTCAAAGCGTTAGGTAGTGTCCGAGGTACCAGATACAAGGGGTCCAACCATGTCACAAATCGTGCGTTCAGCACTCGTCCAGGCAGCATGGACAGGTGAATACGAGACAATGCTCGATACCAACATCGCGTACGCAAGACAAGCAGCCGATGACGGTGCCCGGGTCCTGTGTTTCCAGGAGATATTCACTGGTCCGTACTTCTGCAACGTCCAGGATCCCTCGTTCTACGATCTCGCCGAACCGATCCCCGACGGCCCAACCGTGACCGCCATGATGAAGTTGGCCAAAGAGACCTCCATGGTCATCATCGTGCCCATTTATGAACGAGTCGATGAAGGAACCTTCTACAACACGGCAGCGGTGATCGACGCTGACGGGACCCTGCTCGGGATGTATCGCAAGACTCACATCCCCCAGGTCGAGGGTTTCTGGGAGAAGTTCTACTTCAGGCCGGGGAACCTCGGGTATCCGGTATTCGACACCGCGGTCGGCCGCATCGGGGTGTACATCTGTTACGACAGGCACTTCCCTGAGGGGTGGAGAGAACTCGGGCTCAAGGGCGCCAAGATCGTCTTTAACCCGTCTGCGACGACACGTGGACACTCGAAGTACCTGTGGCAACTTGAACAGCCAGCAGCTGCCGTTGCGAACCAGTATTTCGTCGGTGCGATCAACAGGATCGGAGCTGAGGACCTCGTCGACACCGACTACTACGGGTCGTCCTACTTCGTCGACCCAAGGGGACAGATCGTCGGTGATGCCGCATCCGATACCCAGGATGAGGTCGTCGTCCGGGATCTGGACATGTCCGAGATCGAAGCTGCCCGCAGACACTGGGCGTTCTATCGGGACCGCAGACCTGAGGTATACGAGGGCATCGCGAAGTCATGACGTCCTGCCGCATCGAGTTCGTGATCGAACCGTTCGTCGACGGAAAACCTGGGCCATACGTCCAGTCCGGCATCGATGCGATGTCTGCACGGGGGCTTGATGTCTCGATGGGTCCGTTCGGATCCTCCGTGGCCGGTGACGTTGATGACCTTGCAGAGGCGATAGGCGCCATGGTTTCCGCAGCAGCCAACGATGGGGCAAAGCGTGTCCTCGTCGAAGTGGTGATGGACGCGACATGACCGAACACGCCCACCCGTTTGTTGGAGCGATCAGACCGCTCGTCGACGCGGTGGGGGCGACCGAAATCCCCCTGAGTGACACTGAGGACGGCGACATCGTCCTCGAGTGGGAGGGCAGGCCGGTCATTGCGGTGCGTCTCGTCGACATCGTGTCCCTGCCCCGCCTGGTTGCGGGCGTCGAAGAACAACTCGGTGCACCACTGGCAAAACTCGACAGGGCGGATAAACAGCGCGCCGTCCGGTTGCTCGATGAGCGCGGCGCATTCCAGCTCCGTAAGTCCATCGAGGACGTCGGAGAGGCAATGGGCGTTTCCCGGATCACGATCTACAACTATCTCAGTGCACAAAAGGGTCAGCCAGCAGAAGAACTCAGCGAAGGAGCCAGGTAATGACGATGCATCAGGTGCAGGACCGCACGTGGAGGGTCGAACGATACGAACGGCCAGCCACACTCGATGAGGCGATGGAGATCCTCGCCACACACGGAGATCGGGCCCGCATCGTTGCCGGAGCAACCGACCTTCTCCTCGAGATGCAGCGGAAGTTGCGACAAGTCGATGTCCTCGTCGACCTCTCTGCGATCGATGGATTGGACGACATCACGCTCAATGAAGGAATGATCACGCTCGGCCCCCTGGTCACCCACAGGCAGGTCGTCACCTCAGATATCGTCAGGAGCGGAGGGCTCCCTCTTGCCCAGGCGTCACTCGAGGTTGGCTCTGCCCAACTGCGCAACCGGGCGACCGTGGTGGGGAATCTCGTTACCGCAAGCCCGGCAAACGACACGATATCTGCGCTTATGGCTCTTGGTGCCACCGTCACTCTTATATCATCGAAAGGTTCTCGTGTTGTGCCGCTCGACCACTTCTACACCGGCGTACGCACCACGGTCATGAAGCCACACGAGATCATGAGCGCCGTCACGTTCGAGGCGCTCACGGGTTCCGCGTCAGGGGTGTTCGCCAAGGTAGGCCTACGCTCGGCTCAGGCGATCTCAGTGGTCCACGCAGCGGTCGTCCTCGAACGGGACGGTGCCACTGTCACGTCAGCTCTGATCGCTCTCGGGAGCGTTGCGCCGACGATCGTCCTCGTCGATGCCGCGGACATCCTCGTGGGATCCGAACTCACCACAGATGTGATCACGCGATGCGCCAATGCCTGTGCTGGCGAGGTGCGACCGATAGACGACGTGCGAGCAACCGCTGCGTATCGGACCGATATGGTCCGAGTGGCCGTTGCGCGTATGCTGGCCTCGCTTCAAGCAGGCACTGAGGCAGCCACGTGGCCCGAACGGATGATGACCCTCTCGGGTGGCAGCCAACCAGCAGCGACCACCGTATCGGTCGGAGGGTCCGACGAGATACAGATCACGGTCAACGGCACCAGAACAGTCGGGGCCAGTGCGACGTTCGAGACGCTGCTCGACTGGATCCGCACAAAGGCAACCGACACCGAAGGTGCACCGCTCACCGGTACCAAGGAGGGCTGCGCTGAAGGTGAATGTGGCGCCTGCACCGTCCATATGGATGGGCAGGCAGTCCTTGCCTGCCTCGTGCCGGCTGCCGCAGCGGATGGACGCTCGGTCACGACGATCGAGGGAGCGACATCTGACACGGAACACGACCTTGAGGCGTCGCTCGTGTCATGCGGTGCGGTCCAATGCGGCTACTGCACTCCGGGGTTCGTGATGAGTGCGTCGTCGATGCTCGCTGAACACGACAACCTGACCGAGGCTGAGATCAGGGATGGGCTCGGAGGCAATATCTGCCGATGCACCGGGTACACATCGATCGTCGAAGCACTCGATATCGCAGGGAAGGTGACGTCATGACCGTCGGAGCTTCTGTAATCAAAGAGGACGCCTGGGCCAAGGTCACGGGAGCCGCCAGGTACCCGGGAGACATTCCCGTGACAGACGCGTTGGAAGCCATGGTTGTCTTCTCGAACCAACCTCATGCCCGCATGGTTTCGATGAACACCGACAGGGCGCTCAACACCGAGGGTGTCGTCGAGGTCGTCACGGCGGCGGACATCCCCATGAACGAATACGGCCTGACGATGTTCGACCAACCGGTCCTCATCGGAGTCGATGGCACAGGCCGCTCACCCGTGCCATCGGACGTGTCACGATGGGAAGCAGACGCTGTTGCGGTGGTCGTTGCAGAGACCGCACAAGCCGCTCTTGCGGGTGCACAAGCTCTCGATATCACATGGGAGCAACTCCCCCTCATGCCAGACATCGCCACTGCCGATGCGCCTGGTGCCGCCCTGATCCACCCGGAGAACGGCGAGCCTACGAACAGCTACTACTTCTACAAGATCCGCAAGGGCGACATGGATGAAGGCTGGGAAGACGCTGACATCGTAGTCGTTGGAACGTACACACTCCCCCATCAGGAACACGCCTACCTCCAGCCCGAAGCCGCGATCTCGTACCTCGATGACGAGGGAAGGGTGACAGTTGAGGTCGGGGGCCAGTGGGCACACGAGGATCAGGAGCAGATAGCCCACGCTCTCGAAATCCCGACAGAGAAGGTGCGTGTCATCTATCCACCCATCGGTGGTGCCTTTGGAGGCAGGGAGGACATGACACTCCAGATCGTGTTGGCTGCCGCTACGTTGAAGTTGCATGCCAGGGGGATCGATCGGCCGTTACGATCCGTCTGGAACCGTGAAGAGAGCATCGTTGGTCACCACAAGCGCCACAGGGCCCAGATCACCACGAGGTGGGGCGCCACGAAGGACGGCAAGGTCGTTGCCGTTGAAGCGGACGCGGTCGTTGACGCCGGTGCGTACAACTACACCACGAACAAGGTGATGGCGAACCTGCACCTGACGCTCACAGGACCGTACGACATCCCGAACGTCCACATCGACTCTCGTGCTGTGTACACGACGTCGGTGCCTGGGGGAGCCTTCCGTGGTTTCGGAAGCCCTCAGGCGGCATTTGCTGCGGAGTCACAGCTGACGAAGATCGCTCTCGCCCTGGGCATCGACCCGATCGAAATCAGGTTGAAGAACGTTCTTCGCGACGGTGATGACTCTGTCACACAACGGCCCATGCCCGAAGGTGTGAGCATCGCACAGGTTGTCGAGGAACTGGCACGAGTGTCGTCGTGGAACGATCCGAAGCCGATCACCACAACGGTGGCTGGTATCAGGACCCTCGGCGCCGAATCCTCGGCTATCCGCACAGGGCGCGGCGTTGCATGTGCGCTCAAGAACGTCGGGTTCTCGATGGGCTTCCCCGAAAGGTGCGAGGCAACGGTCACGATCTACGGCGATGACGAGATCGACACGGCCCACATCGCCCATGCAGGGGCGGACGTCGGCCAGGGTGCACACACTGCGTTCTTGCAAATGACTGCTGAGGCTGTCGGGGTCGACTACGACAAGGTGACGGGAACCTTCTCAGACACCGCAACCTCCGGTGACTCAGGGTCGTCGTCAGCGTCACGGATGACGTTCATGGCAGGGAACTCGATCCAGGGTGCAACAGAGGAGGCCATGAAAGCCTGGATCGACGGGGACAGGCCTGCCGAGGGGCACTTCAGATATGTGCCCCCGCCAACCGAGTACATCGATGAGGACACCGGAGCAGGGCTTGCCGTCATCGCGTACGGGTACGTGGCGGAGGCCGTCGAGGTTGCGGTCGATATCGAAACGGGTCATATCAGGGTCGGCACCGTCTGGTGCGCCATCGATGTTGGCCGTGCGATCAACCCCCAGACCGTTATCGGCCAGGTCGAGGGGGCGATCGTCCAGGCCCATGGCTACGTGCTGTCAGAAAGGCTGCGACTCGTCGATGGCAAGATCGTGAACCCGACGCTGTCTGGTTACCTCCTCCCTGGCACAAAGGATGTGCCTGACCATATCGAGACAGTCCTGCTCGAGATCCCAGACCCGCTCGGTCCGTGGGGTGCACGAGGTATGGCAGAGATGCCGTTCATCCCCTACGCCCCAGCAGTGATCGCAGCGGTCCACGACGCCACAGGCGTGTGGTTCAGCGACTTCCCACTCACCCCCGACCGCGTCCTTGCAGGCCTACAGGAAGCTCAGGACTGACCATCAGGACTTCGGCGTCCAGAACCGCAACATGTTGCGCCATTGGACGCCGAAGTCCTGATGGTCAGTTGGTTTCGGGTTCGACGCCTGCCATGAGGAGGCCGACCTGTTCACGAGTTGCGGTGTCGGGATCCACGATGTCCATGATCCTGCCCTCGTAGAGCACCGCTATACGATCCGCAAGACCGAACACCTCGTCGAGGTCCTCTGAGATCATCAGGATCGCCGTACAAGCGTTGCGATGCTCGATCAATTTTGCCTGTATGAATTCAGCGTCGGTCAGCACGTTGCGCTTATCGATGAGACGGCGATGGATGTACTCGGCGGCACCGATGTCGACACCGCGTGTGGGCTGTGACGCCACCAGCACAGTTGGCGACGATGACAGTTCGCGCGCCATGATCACCTTCTGGATATTGCCCCCAGACAGTGACCCGCACGGTGTATCGATCGACGGTGTTCGCACGTCGAAGGCTTCTACGAGGCCCTGGGCGTAGTCGGTGATCGCACCGAAATCGAACAAGCCGCGTCTGAGGAAGTCCTTACTGCCGTGATCGATCAGGAGGAGGTTCTCCCACACGTTGAAACCAGCGATCGCACCCTCTCGCATGCGCTCCTCCGGGACGTAGGCGAGGCCAGCCTTGCGAACCGTCTTGGGATGCGCCCCCGTCACGTCGACACCTCCGACGGTGATCGACCCGCTTTCGGCCTTACGGAGGCCCGCAATGGTCTCTGCGAGTTCGCGCTGACCATTCCCGGACACACCGGCAATACCGAGTATCTCACCGCGGCGCACCTCAAGGCTGAGATTGTCGATCGCCACGAGTCCCCGATCGCCCATGACGGTCAGGTCCGAGATATCGAGCTCAACCTCACCGGGCTCCGAAGGCAATTTGTCCGGCTTGAGCTTGACGGAACGCCCGACCATCATCGTTGCAAGGCTCTCCCGTGTGGCGCCCTCCACAGGAATCTGTCCGGTGACCTCGCCGAGGCGAAGCACCGTGATCCTCGTGCTGAGCGCGAGCACCTCGTGGAGCTTGTGGGAGATGAAGATCAGCCCTCGCCCATCATCGGTCAGCTTGCGTAGGGTGACGAAAAGCTGATCGACCTCCTGGGGCGTCAGGACCGCGGTCGGCTCATCGAGAATCAGGATCCTTGCGTCGCGATAGAGCGCCTTGATGATCTCGACACGCTGCCGCTCACCAACCGACAGTTGCCAGATGTAGGCGGATGGGTCGATGTCGAGGCCGTACTGGCTCGAGAGTTCATCGATCTTCTGAGAAACTGCAGCGAGGTCCGTGAGAAAGCCACGACTCGACTTGAGACCCAGCGAGACGTTCTCTGCAACCGTAAGCGTGGGGACAAGCATGAAGTGCTGGTGCACCATCCCGATGCCATGTTCGATCGCATCGTTCGGGCTTTCGAGTACCACCTCGGCCCCATCGACGAGAACCGTGCCCTCGTCGGCGGGATAGAGGCCATAGAGCACCTTCATCAACGTGCTCTTGCCAGCCCCGTTTTCGCCCAGGAGTGTGTGAACTTCGCCTGGGTACACATCGAAATCGACGCGATAGTTCGCTATCACGCCTGGGAATCGTTTCGTGATCCCCTTCATTTCGAGCATCGGGCTGTCCGTCACACCGGTCTCCCTTTTGAGGTACTTGGTACCCGGTACTCAGTACTTGGACGGAACATGCGTCCGTCCAAGTACCAGATACCAGATTCCGAGTACCGCTGGCTTTCTATCCTTCGGATTTGAAACGTGCAACAGCGTCGTCGCCAAGTTGCCTCACGTCGTCTGGGAGGTCGAAACCATCGTTGTATTCGATGACCAGACCGTCATTGGCGAAGTTGATCACGTACAACTCGCCACCGAGCTTGCCATCCTTGACATTGGTAACCATCTCCTCGAGGATGCCCTCCCAGTGGTACACCTGTGACGCCACAACGATCTCTGGCGCGAGGCTCGTCTGGTTGGCCTGGGTGCCGAACCAGAGGACACCATCTGTCTTGGCCACGCCAACAGCGCCGACGACCATCTGAGCCGTGCCCGAGAGCACATCGGCACCTGCACCGATCAGCGAGGAGGCTGCTTCAGAAGCCAGCGCAACATCGCTGAACGAGTCGATGTAGTTGACGGGGACGTCAGCTGATGGGTTCTGAACAAGAACGCCTGCCTTGAATCCATCGACGTACAGTTTCGCATCGCCGACCTCGATCGGGCCAACGATTCCGACGGTGTTCGTCTGGGACAGCGCTGCTGCCATGATGCCCATGACCCTGCCGCCCTCATCCGATGCTGCTTCGTACGAGTACACGTTGTCCAGACCGAACGTATCGGCCGAAGTGCCCCATGCGAATGACGTTTCCGGGAAGTCCGGTGCGATCTCCTGCAACGGGCCACCGTACTGTGAACCGTGGGCGATGACGAGGTCGTAGCCGTCACTTGCATAGTCCCTGATCGCAACAGCCGCATCGTCAACGACGAAGGTGCCGTCCGTGACGGCAACCTCAGACACCACACCGTCGGACTCGAGTTTGTTCAACGCGTCGACGATCGACTGTGTGAACGCAAGGTCGTTGGATGCTGATGGAGCGACGACCGCAACGCGGAAGCCACCGTCATCTGAGCCAGAATCATCGCTACTGCTGCACGCGGCTGCGATGAGAGCGACGACGGCGAACAGGATCGCCATCTTTGTAGTTACATTTTTCAATGTTCCTCCTTATAGGTGGACCGCACGCGGCCCTTACTTTCCTCTTGTGAATGGTTTGGTCAACGCCGCTGGAGCCTTGAACCTCCCTGCAGCGAACGCCAGGACCAGAATCGTGATGATGGCCGGAGCCATCGCTGCAAGATTGGACAGATCTCTTGGGATAATCTCGAGGGTCTTCAACTCGAGGACCAGTGCGTTGATGAACCCGAACAGCAGTGCACCAGCCATGACACCCATCGGTCGCCACGCACCGAAGTAGACGAGTGCAATGGCGATGAACCCCGCACCGTTCGTGAGGTTCTGCTGGAAGATGCCCAGCGATATCGCAAGAACCGCGCCTGCTCCTCCCGCAAGGCTTCCCCCGATCAACTGGGTTGCGTAACGGACACCTGCAACACTGACACCGAGCGTGTCAGCAGCCTCAGGATACTCGCCAACGGCCCGGATATTCATGCCAAACGTCGTGCGGTTGATGACGAACATGGCAAGCGGCACCGCCGCAAAGGCGAGATAGATGACCATACTGTGTTGAAAGAACATCTCACCGATATACGGGATGGATGACAGAATCGGCACGTCGACCTGGGGGAAGGTGTCGATAGGTATCGGCGTGCCGACGAGTTTCTGGAAGAGGAGGTCGCTCATCCCAAGGCCGAACAGATAGATGCCGATGCCGCTGATCCCCTGTTCTGCCTTGAGGGTTACCGCAATGACGGCCGAGGCCAGTCCGAGGAACAGTCCGATGACCAATCCTGCGAGGAGTCCGACCCACACGTTGCCTGTCTTGAGTACGGCGTAGTAGCCGGTGAAGGCACCGAGCAGCATGATCCCGTCGACACCAAGGTTGAGCACACCGCTGCGCTGGCCGAACGTCTCGCCAAGTGATGCGAGCAGTAACGGAACGGCCAGACGGATGGCTGACGCAACAACAGCGACGAGGACGGCGACAGTGAAGACCTCGCTCACCGGTCATCTCCCGTGTCGTAGGTACCTGTCGGTCTGAACGAATCTGTTCCTCGCGGTGCTGGTTCAACACCAGACGAAGCAGCCGAAGCCTCCCCGCCTCCCTCATCATCAGCGTCGGCAACCATGTCCCTGCCATCTTCAGCGAGCAGGGTTGCACGGTAGCGGTCGGCAGCAACCACGAAGATCACGACGAGACCATTGAGCGCCACGATCAGCGCAGAAGGGACCTGGACCGCACGCTGGAGTGCCTGCCCGCCAACGATCAATCCGCCGAACAGGAACGAAGCGGGGATGGTCCACAGCGGATGCAATCCACCGAGCAGCGCGGCAACGATCCCGTTGAACCCAGCACCTCCGGTGAACCCGAGGGTGGACCCATCTGTGACCATGCGATGGCTCTCGCCTCCGAACACGAGGACCGCACCACCGAGCCCCGCAAGAGCACCGGACATCGTGAGCGCTAGGGTGATGGTTCGCCGTACAGGGATCCCTGCATAGCGAGCGGCGTGCTCGGACAGGCCAACAGCACGGAGTCGGAAACCCAGCGGTGTGCGCCACAGCAGGTAATAGGCGCCAATGGCACAGAGCACCGCAAGGAGCGGTCCGATGTGGAAACGATCGCTGCCAAAGAGAAGGGGGAGATCAGCGGATTCGGCGAGCCTGGCGGTCTGGGGAATCCGAGTACCACGCTCGATCTCGGCGGGGTCGATCAGCGGCCCTCTCAGGAGATAGGCCATGAGCTGGACGGCGACGATGTTCAACATGATCGTGCTCAAGATCTCATTGACCGAGTAGTAGGCCTTCAGCACGCCAGGTATCCAACCCCAGATGGCCCCACCGATGGTCCCTGCGATAAGCACGAGCGGGATCATTACGATCGCCGGCATCTCGGGCAGGTAGAGAGCGGCCATGGTCGCAAAGAGTCCACCAAGAACGAGTTGACCCTCCGCACCGATGTTGATGACATTCGCCCGGAAAGCGATCACGATACCGATACCAACGAATAGCAACGGTGTCGCCTTCAGGATCGTCGCGATCAATGCATCGCCTGATCCGAATGCGCCGAGGAACATCTCGGAGTACCCCTCGATTGGGTCTGCTCCGAGAAGGATGAGCATGAGGGCACCGAACACAAGAGCTGCGAATACGGCTAGTACGGGGATGCTGTAGGCGAGGAAGCGTCGTTGCCGCTTGGACAGATCGATACTCATTTCATTGTTCCGTTACACACCTGTGTCAGCTCGGCAACTGGCTAGTTCTAGGTTTACCGACCTGATGTCGGTAGTCAAATCCTGACGAGGTCAATCAGGATTGCGAGAGTGGTCCACGGGGGTAATCCGGGTAATATTGTCCCATGGCAACAACCTTCTCTGATCTGGGGCTACCTGACGTCCTGACAACGACCCTGTCATCGCACGGGATCACGGATCCCTTCCCGATCCAGTCCGCGACGATTCCCGATGTCCTGTCTGGCAGGGATGTCTCGGGGCGCGCACCAACCGGGTCAGGCAAGACCCTTGCCTTCGGACTCCCGATCCTCGCGAACGTCGGTGTCGCCGCCCCGAATAGGCCCAGGGCATTGGTCCTCGCCCCCACAAGAGAACTCGCCGCACAGATACGCCTCGACCTCGCTCCCTATGGGAAGGCAACGAACCGACAAGTGTTCGCGGTGTTCGGTGGTGTCAGATACACACAGCAGAAAGAGTTCCTCCGCAGGGGGATCGATGTGCTTGTCGCAACACCGGGGAGACTCGAAGACCTGATGGAGCAGGGATCTGTCGACCTAAGCGACGTCAGCATCGTCACCGTCGACGAGGCTGACCGCATGGCAGATATGGGATTCCTACCCGATGTTCGGCGCATCCTCAACAAGACACGCAACGATCGTCAGACACTGTTGTTCTCTGCAACGCTCGACGGTGCCGTTGGTGTGCTGATTCGCGAGTACCAGAGTGACCCCGTGACTCACGAGGCGGGAGCGATCGAGCCAGAAACGACAGATGCGCAACACCACTTCTGGCTCGTCGAGAGCAACAGGAAGGTTCAGCACGCGGCTGATGTCATTCGCATCGCTGACAGATCGATCGTCTTCGCACGCACGAGGATCGGTGTTGACCGACTCGCCAAGAAGCTCTCGGACCTCGGCGTCAAAGCCGTTCCGATGCACGGCGGGTTGAGCCAGAACCAACGACACCGTGCTCTCAAGGCGTTCTCGATAGGTGATGCTGAGGCACTGGTCGCGACCGATGTTGCCGCTCGAGGAATCCACATAGATGCCGTTGCATCTGTGATCCACTTCGACCCCGTCGAGGATCCAAAGGACTACATTCACAGGTCGGGGAGGACAGCCCGTGCCGGCGCTTCTGGCAACATCGTGAGCCTGGTGACCAGCCAGCAACGCCGGTCGGTCCGACGGATGCAGGACAAGCTCGGGATGCATGAACCCATCGGCAAGCCGGAACCCGATGCCCTCCACGAACACCATCTCAGCACCATGCACGAGAGCACGCCCAGACCTGTCCCCCCTTCAAAAAGGACAGCGAAGTCCGGAGTCCCCCTTTCAAGGGGGACAGCAGAGGGACGGAGTCCCGATGCAGGGGGATCCGCGGTTCAGAAGAGTTCGGGCCGTGACGCCTCCGCGACGGGCAACTGGCCGGCACCACGACCAATACGGATACCCGATCCGACACCACCAGGTGCCAAGACAATCCATGTATCGAACCTGCCGTGGAGCGCAACCGATGAGGAATTGACAGCCCTCTTCGCAGAACACGGCACCGTTGTACAGGCAACCGTCATGATCGACAACCGGGGACGATCCAAGGGATATGCCCTGGTGGACATGCCCAAGGCTGAAGCGCCCCTCGCAGCTAACGCTCTCAATGGCCACATTCTGAACGACAGACCCCTGAAGGTCAAGCTCTCGCGGTGAATGACGCCGTCACCTCGGTTCTGGTTCCTCCCTCGGCTCTTTGGACGGGGGAGGTGGCCGAGCCTGCGAGGTCGGAGGGGGAAACCATAGTAATCCACTCGGCTCGCGCTTTCTTGGAGCGGGGTCGAGG
>JAMBLL010000190.1 GCA_023336765.1 Actinomycetes bacterium
CGGCTTGGCTGCGGCCGTCCGTTGACGGTATTCGCGAAGGCCAGCGAACGCAAACATCACGACAATGATGGCGCCGAACTGGAAGCCGTTCAACCAGGCGTACGGAACGATGATGACGACCGCAACCCACGTGATGACCTGACTGATGAGCGGCGCCCTCTTCGGGGAGAAGATAGCGATGAAGTACTGAACCATATGCCCACCATCGAGCGGCACGATCGGAATCCAGTTCAGAACACCCCATACAAGCGATGTGAAAAAGAGCGAGTTGACGAACACCGTTACCCCGGGTCCCGATCCTTCAAAGAGACCGGCGCGTGCTGCGAACCACACGGCGCCTCCCAGCGCGATACCAACCGCTGATCCCGACGCAGAGACGATGAACGACTTCCAAGGCTCGATCGCCCTGGTGTGAGAGAACGTCGTGACACCCCCGAGTCCATACAGGGTTACCTTGACACCGCTGGCATCGAAACCTCTGGCCACAAGGGCATGGCCCATCTCATGGGCAAGGATCGATACGAATGCAGCAAGCGTCCATATGGCGATATCCCATCCCCTGTACGACGTTGCACCAAGCAACGCGATGAACAGGAACGTCACATGGACGCCGACGGGTATGCCGAGCAGCTTGAACGAAAGCATGTCCAGACGGTAGCCCGTTCGACACGCTGCGAACCCAGGGTTCGTAAACCTGTATACGCGTCCGACAGCCCACAGAACACAAGGCGCGACGAACCCAGGGTTCGCAGCGTCCCATATGGCGCTGTGAACCCTGGGTTCGTGGCGTTATTCGTCGGTGGAGTCGTCGTCCTCCACAACAACGGCTTCCTCTACGGACGGGGCGCCGAGTGATGCAAGCCACTCAGCGGGATCCGCCGGTAACGCATCTGTTGCAGCCTCAACTTCGATATCACCGAAGAGGCCCGCTGCTGTTGGTACCTGAGCATCGGGCAGCGACGGCTCGATCTGCTGATACGCAACAGAACCTGTTCCAGCAGGAATCAGCTTGCCGATGATCACGTTCTCCTTGAGTCCACGCATGTAGTCAGACTTGGAGTTGAGCGACGCCTCCGTCAACACTCGCGTCGTCTCCTGGAAGGATGCAGCCGAGAGCCACGAGTCTGTCGCAAGCGACGCCTTCGTGATACCCATCAACTCAGGGCGACCCTCAGCAGGCTGCTTTCCGTCTTCGACCAGTTCCATGTTCTTATCGCGGAATTCCTGGGCATCGATCAGCTCAGCTGGCAGCCAGGGGCCATCGCCTGGACTCACGATACGGACCCGACGCAGCATCTGACGAACGATCAGTTCGATGTGCTTGTCGTGGATATCCACACCCTGGGAGCGATAGACCTCCTGGACCTGTTCGACGAGGTAGATCTGACAGGCGCGCACACCCTGGATATCGAGTACTTCCTTGGGATCGAGCGGACCTTCGGTCAGTTGGGTCCCAGGTTCGATGATGTCGCCTTCTGCCACACGCAGCTTGGCCCGAACGGGCAACAGATACCGCATCTCTTCTTCGCCGTCGACGACCACCAGATAGCGGTCTCCGCTGTCCGGGTCATCCTCGAACGTCACGACACCACCGAGTTCCGCGAGAAGGGCGACACCCTTGGGGGTGCGAGCCTCGAAGAGTTCCTGGACACGCGGAAGACCGTGCGTGATGTCCTGGCCGGCAATGCCGCCGGTGTGGAACGTACGCATCGTCAACTGTGTACCAGGTTCACCGATCGATTGGGCTGCCATGATCCCGACAGCAGTGCCAGACTCGACCATCGAACCTGTTGCAAGATCGATACCGTATGACGCCTTTGAGATACCGTAGCGGCTCGTGTCTGTGAGCGGCGAACGAACACGGATCTCTGAGACCTCGTCGACCTCAGCGATACCGTTCACTGCTTCACGGTCGAGTACGAACCCAGCCGTGAGCCTGCGGCCATCGGGGAGTTGAGCGACCTTGCGACCGATCTTGACATCCTCAGCAAGGATGCGTCCGAAGATGCGATTTCGCAACTGCTTGATCACCTGGCCGTTGTCGTCACGGATCTGGATAACCAAACCTGGGTCCTCTGTCTCCTCGTCGTGGATGATGATCTCCTGGGAGACATCAACCAGACGACGTGTCAGATAGCCAGAGTCAGCCGTACGCAGAGCCGTGTCCGCGAGTCCCTTGCGGGCACCGTGTGTCGAGATGAAGTACTCGAGCACCGAGAGGCCCTCACGGAAGTTCGCCTTGATCGGCTGAGGAATGATCTCGCCCTTTGGATTCGCAACGAGGCCACGCATGCCTGCGATCTGTCGCAGCTGCATGATGTTGCCTCGCGCACCAGAGCGAACCATCATGTCCATCGGGTTGAACCGGTCCGCTTGCAGCGTCTCCTGCATGGCGTCCTTGACCTCGTCCGTGGCTTCGGTCCAGATCTCGATCAGTTCTGACCGACGCTCATCCGCAGTGATAACTCCCTTTTGGTACAGGTTCTCCACCTTGACTGCACGATCCTCGAACTTCTCGAGGATCTTCTTCTTGCCTGGGGGTGTCTTCACATCCTCAAGACCGATTGTAAGGCCAGCTCGGGTCGCATAGTGGAACCCGAGTTCTTTGATATTGTCAAGTGTGTCTGCCACGTCCGGCTTGTCATAGGTATGGATCACCTCTTCAACAAGCGTACGGATATCCGACTTGATCAACACGGCATTGACGTACGGGAACCCGAGTGGGAACGCGCCGTTCAATATCGCTCGGCCCATCGTGGTCTCCGTAAGTCCTTGTGCGTCAACGGGCTCATCATCGATCAGGTCCTTGAGCAACGGCTTCAACCGCGCATGGAGTTCAGGGTCACCTGCAAGTTCGCCAACGCGCAGCTTGATCGGTGCGTGGAGAGACAGATGGCCAGATTCATAGGCCATCATCGCCTCATCAACAGACGAGAAGTTACGTCCGGTGCCCAACGCGTCATCCGCAAGCGCAGACAGATAGTACATCCCGATGATCATGTCCTGGGAAGGGGTCACGATCGGCCGGCCGTTTGCTGGCGATAACACATTGTTCGTGGACAACATGAGAACCCTGGCTTCGGCCTGGGCTTCTGCAGACAACGGTAGGTGAACAGCCATCTGGTCACCATCGAAGTCAGCGTTGAACGCTTCGCACACGAGTGGGTGAAGCAGGATCGCTTTCCCCTCGACAAGGACAGGCTCGAACGCCTGGATGCCGAGACGGTGCAACGTTGGTGCACGGTTCAACAACACCGGATGCTCCTGGATCACGTCACCAAGAACGTCCCACACCTGTGGGCGACGACGCTCGACCATCCGCTTTGCAGCCTTGATGTTCTGAGCGATCTCCTGGTCGACGAGACGCTTCATGACGAACGGCTTGAACAACTCGAGCGCCATGATCTTGGGAAGACCGCACTGGTGCAAACGCAGATGCGGGCCCACCACGATTACGGAACGACCGGAGTAGTCCACACGTTTACCGAGGAGGTTCTGACGGAAGCGCCCTTGCTTGCCCTTCAACATGTCTGAGAGGGATTTGAGAGGTCGGTTGCCAGGCCCCGAAACGGCCCGTCCACGACGTCCGTTATCGAAGAGGGCATCGACGGCCTCCTGGAGCATCCGCTTCTCGTTGTTCACGATGATCTCAGGTGCACCGAGATCGATGAGGCGCTTCAGGCGATTGTTCCGGTTGATCACACGGCGATACAGATCGTTCATGTCCGACGTGGCGAAACGGCCACCGTCAAGCTGGACCATCGGTCGCAGATCTGGTGGGATCACGGGAATGGCCTCGAGGATCATGCCAGTCGCATCGTTCTTGCCATCGGCGAACGGCTGAACGACCTTGAGGCGCTTCATCGCGCGCTGGCGACGCTGCTGAGAGCGTGCGTCAAGGTCCTCGCGAAGCTTCGCGACCTCAGCTTGGAGGTCCATCCGCGAAATCAGGTCCTTGACGAACTCGGCGCCCATGCCCCCAACGTAGTACTCGCCATAACGGTCAAAGATCTCGCGCCACAACTGCTCGGATTCGATCAGCTCACGTGGCTTGAGGGACTTGAAACGGTCGAATGCCTCGTTGAGCAGGTCAACCTCGACAGTGGAGCGATCCTCGCGGTCCTTGATCTCACGCTCAGTTGTCTTCTTGCGTGCGGTGATCTCGTTCGGTTTTGCGCCGCCGTCCTCCATCTGGGCCAACTCGGCCTCAAGACGCTCGAGTCTGGCTTCATGCCACTCGTCGAACTCCTCCTTGATGAGGATCTCCTCATGTCGTTTCGCCTCTTCGAGGTCGGGGAGGTCCTTCGTCCGCTTCTCATCGTCGACGTACGTCACGAGGTAGGCGGCGAAGTAGATGACCTTCTCGAGCTCCTTGGGAGACATGTCAAGGAGATAGCCGAGACGACTCGGGACACCCTTGAAGAACCAGATGTGTGTGACAGGGGCAGCCAACTCGATGTGCCCCATACGTTCACGGCGGACCTTCGAGCGTGTTACCTCGACGCCGCAGCGTTCACAGACAATGCCACGGAAACGAACCCGCTTGTACTTACCGCAGTAGCACTCCCAGTCACGGGTTGGCCCGAAGATGCGCTCATCAAAGAGACCATCCTTTTCTGGCTTGAGTGTTCGGTAGTTGATCGTTTCTGGCTTCTTGACCTCGCCGAATGACCAGGAACGAATCTGGTCAGATGACGCGAGGCCGATTTTCAGTTCATCGAAGAGTTGTGGCATCAGTTAGCGCTCACTTTCAGAGTTCTCGTGTCGGGCGATCAGACGGGGTCCATCTCGGGACGCTCGGGGCGAGAGATATCGATCCCGAGCGATGCAGCGGTACGGAACACGTCGTCGTCAAGATCCTTGAGTTCGACTTCCTCACCTGCTGAGAGCATCTCGACATTGAGGCACAGGGACTGCATCTCTTTGACGAGCACCTTGAACGACTCAGGGATGCCAGGCTCAGGGATGTTCTCGCCCTTGACGATCGCCTCGTACACCTTGACCCGTCCACGGACATCGTCCGACTTGATGGTCAACAGCTCCTGGAGCGCATATGCGGCACCGTAGGCCTCGAGTGCCCACACTTCCATCTCACCGAAGCGCTGGCCACCGAACTGGGCCTTACCACCGAGTGGCTGTTGGGTGATCATCGAATACGGTCCCGTTGAGCGAGCGTGGATCTTGTGATCGACAAGGTGGACCAGCTTCAAGATGTACATGTACCCAACGGTGATCAACGAGTCATACGGCAGACCACTGCGGCCGTCGTACAGCTGACCTTTACCTTCTGCGTTGATCAGCTGGATTCCGTCACGGTTCACCTTCGAGTGGCGAAGAACGTTCAGAACCTCGTCCTCGTGAGCACCGTCGAACACGGGTGTCGCGATGTGTGTCCACTCGTCCGCGCCGACCGAAGCGGCACTCTCGAGATCGTCGAACGCGTCCCATCCCGTCGCTGCAGCCCATCCAAGATGGGTCTCAAGCACCTGGCCGAGGTTCATTCGGGACGGTACACCGAGCGGTGAGAGGACAATGTCAACAGGTGTTCCGTCCTCGAAGAACGGCATGTCCTCCACCGGGAGCACCTTGGCGATGACGCCTTTGTTCCCGTGGCGGCCTGCAAGCTTGTCGCCCGCAGAGATCTTGCGTTGCTTCGCAACGTACACCCTGACCAACTCGTTCATGCCTGGAGGAAGGTCGTAACCATCCTCGCGGGAGAACTCCTTGACGGCGATTGCCTTGCCCGATTCACCGTGAGGCACCTTGAGCGAAACGTCTCTGACCTCACGGGCCTTCTCGCCAAAGATCGCCCTCAACAGGCGTTCCTCAGGCGTGAGCTCGGTCTCACCCTTGGGTGTGACCTTGCCAACGAGGTAGTCGCCAGGGCCAACTTCAGCACCGATACGAATGATGCCCCTGTCGTCGAGGTCCATGAGAACCTCTTCTGCGACGTTCGGGATATCTCGCGTGATCTCTTCTGCGCCGAGTTTCGTATCGCGTGCCTCGATCTCGTGCTCCTCGATGTGAATCGAGGAGAGGATGTCATCTGTGACGAGACGCTCCGAGATGATGATCGCGTCCTCGTAGTTGTAGCCCTCCCACGGCATGAACGCAACCATAAGGTTGCGGCCGAGAGCGAGCTCTCCACCGTCAGTCGAGGCCCCATCAGCAAGTGCATCACCCTTCTTCACTTTGTCGCCTTCTGAGACGATCGGCTTCTGATTGATGCACGTTCCCTGGTTCGAACGCTCGAACTTGTCCAGGTCGAAGATGTGCTTCTTGTTCTTGCCAGCCTCCTTGACGACGATCTCCGTCCCCGTGACGGAGACAACCTCGCCGTCGATGGGCGAGACGACGACCTCGCCGGAGTCCTTGGCTGCACGCCCCTCCATGCCGGTTCCCACAAGCGGGGCATCGGACGTGATCAAGGGAACAGCCTGGCGCTGCATGTTCGATCCCATGAGTGCACGGTTTGCGTCATCGTGCTCAAGGAATGGGATCAATGCGGTAGCGATCGATACGACCTGCTTGGGCGAGACATCCATGTAATCGACCTCGTCGGCCTTCACATTGTCGATCTCACCGCCGGTCTTGCGTACAAGGACGTATTCGTTCGTGAAGGACCCGTCATCGTTGAGCGGTGCGTTCGCCTGAGCGATCACATGGCCCTCTTCGGCGGCTGCAGTCAGATAGTCGACCGTCCCAGACACCTTGTTGTTGATGACCCGTCGGTACGGAGACTCGATGAAACCGAACCGGTTGACTCGCGCATAGGAGGCGAGTGAACCAATCAGTCCGATGTTCGGACCTTCAGGGGTTTCGATCGGGCACATCCGTCCATAGTGAGATGGGTGCACATCGCGAACCTCGAATCCAGCACGTTCGCGCGAGAGACCACCAGGGCCGAGAGCCGACAGGCGTCGCCTGTGAGTGATCGACGCGAGCGGGTTCGGCTGATCCATGAACTGGCTCAACTGGGATGTCCCGAAGAACTCCTTGATCGATGCAACCACCGGCCTGATGTTGATCAGCGTCTGTGGTGTGATCGCTTCAGGATCCTGTGTGGTCATACGCTCGCGGACCACTCGCTCAAGGCGTGTCAGTCCGACGCGAATCTGATTCTGGATCAACTCCCCGACGGTACGAATACGACGGTTCTGGAAGTTGTCGATGTCGTCGATCCTGTATCCCTCAGCACCCTCGTGGAGGCCCATCAGATATTTGATCGTTGCGACCATGTCCTCGTCGGTGATCAGACCCTGCTCGGAAGCCTTGAAGTTGTCGAGCATCTCGATCGACGCGTCGCCACCGAGTTTCTGATTGAGCTTGTAGCGACCCACCCGTGTGAGGTCGTACCGTTTCGGAGTTCTGAAGAGCGTCTTGATGAGACTGCGAGCAGACTCGATTGTGGTGAGTTCCCCCGGGCGGAGCTTGCGATAGAGGTCGAGGAGAGCCTCGTCCTTCGTCGATGTCGGATCCTTCTCGAGTGTGTTGCGCACGAGTTGGGAGTCGCCGAGCAGCGCGATGATTTCCTCATCGGTTTCCGCAATACCGAGCGCACGCAAGAAGGTGGTCACGAATTGGCGACGTTTACGATCGACACGCACGCCGATCGTCTCCTTCTTATCGATGTCGAACTCGAGCCACGCACCGCGGCCAGGTATCACCTTGCAGGCGTATGTCGGACGTCCGGTGGTCTTGTCACGAGTCTCGTCGAAGTACACACCGGGGCTGCGCACAAGCTGGCTGACGACGACACGCTCAGTGCCGTTGATGATGAACGTGCCATTGCGCGTCATCATCGGGAAGTCGCCAAGGAACACCTGCTGTTCCTTGATCTCACCCGTCTCCTTGTTGAGGAACCTGGCAGTCACATACAGCGGACGTGCGTAGTTGGTGTCACGATCCTTCGCGTCCTCTATGGACAGCGGGGGATCATCGAACCGATGGTCGGTCAGTTCTAGGGCAAGGTTGCCGGTGAAGTCCTCGATGGGCGAAACCTCATCGAACATCTGCTTCAATCCGGACTCTAAAAAGGCATCAAACGATTCCCTCTGAATGTCGAGAAGATCTGGGATCTCCTGGACTTCCGGGATCTTTGCGAATGAGAGCCTGCTGGAACGCGCACGGGCCAACGCGGGTCCTCCTCTTATAGACGCTGCACAGCACAGATAGCGCGGAGCAGTTACGGGCGAATGGGTCAGGATAGCACAAACTGGAGATAGCACACAGCTATCCCGCCTCTGCTACCGGAGAGTCGTGAAAAAGTCTTCAACTGTGGGCCTGAGGTTACACGAATATCCCGAAAAGTTCAAGCAATACGGGGAGAGAGCTATCAGCCTTCAGCCATCAGCTGTCAGCTCAGAAACAGAGAGATCCAAGGCCCCGGGGCTCAGGGCGCGACGAAGGGGAGCGGCTTGCACCGCTCCCCTCTCATCGGTTCACTCGGCCATCGCAAGTTCTTGCTGATGGCTGATAGCTGACGGCTGTCAGCTTTCTTTCTACTTCAGTTCTACGTCGCCGCCTGCAGCTTCGAGAGCTTCCTTTGCCTTCTCGGCGGTCTCCTTGTCGACACCTTCGAGAATGGCTGAAGGCGCATCGTCGACGAGCGCCTTGGCTTCCTTGAGTCCGAGACTGGTCAAGGAGCGAACTTCCTTGATCACCTGGATCTTCTTCTCGCCCGGGCCGGTGAGCACGACATCGAACTCATCCTGTTCTTCGACCTCGTCTTCCGCGTCGCCGCCAACGGCGACAGCTGCAAGAGCTACGGGTGCCGCCGCGGTCACGTCGAACTTCTCTTCAAATGCTTTCAGAAACTCGGACAGTTCGAGGATGGTCATTTCCTCAAACGTTTCGAGCAACTTTTCGGTTGTTGTCTTGGCCATGGTTATTCCTCCTCGGCGTCCTCGGACGCCTCGTCGGCCTGATCTTCGGTTTCTTCATCAGCATCATCAGATGCTTCGACGTTCGCCTCTGTCTGGTCTTCGGTCTTGTCCTGAGCAACTGGTTCATCCGGAGCGTCCTGGACGTCTGCGCCCTCTGACGTCCCGACGTCACCGCTGTCGGCCGCTGCCAGCTCTTCTTCAGCTGATGGCTGATGGCCGACGGCTGACGGCTCTTGCTCCTTCTTCTCAAGCAGTTGCTGGAGAACGGATGCAGTGTTGCGGGGAAGTGCAGCGAGCAGTCCGGCAAGGTTCGCCATCGGAGCCTTCATCGCACCAGCGATCTTCGCGAGGAGGACCTCACGCGGCTCGATGTCAGCGAGCTCGGCGATCTTCTCAGGTGAGAGAAAATCGACTCCGAGCAAGCCGCCCTTGATCACGAACACATCGTGACTCTTGGCGAAGTCCTTTAGGACCTTGGCTGCACCCACAGGATCTCCATCGGCGAATGCCAGGCCTGTGGGGCCAAGAAGCAGTTCGTCGAGGGAGTCGATCTCGAGGTCACCTGCAGCACGCCGGGCCAGGGTCATCTTGACGACCTTGAACTCGGCATCGTTCGCACGCAATTCGCGCCGCAGAGCCTGTTGATCCTTGACCGAAAGACCGGCGTACTCGGCAAGGAACACGGCTTGTGCTCCCTCGATACGCTCCTTGATATCGGCGACAGCCTGGACCTTCTCTGGTCGTGGCATGTGTCGTCCTCCTCAAATCGGACTTTCGCTTCCTACCTCACCGGACGATGACATAGTCAAAGCCCCTGACATGAGACATCAGGGGCTTCCTTTGAAGTTCGGCCTGTGCTGGCGTCTTGCAACTTATGCCCTTTGGGCACCAACGGTCTCGGGTCGTATGAGGATGTCAGGAAAGCATACTGGGGTCGATGGACTATCTCCGTCTGGCTTTCCTAGCCGTCAGCCGTCAGCCATCAGCCGTCAGAAGAGAATCGGACTCACGCGAAGCAGGGATGACACCAGTTCTTGCTGATAGCTGACGGCTGATAGCTGACAGCTGTAGAAAGAAATAGCGAGGGACCGTCGGAGCGGATGGTGGCCTCTTGCGAGGATCGAGAAGACAGCGGGCCAGGTAGCTATCAATCTCGTATATGTCACTCCAGAAGGCCGGGGTAGGGGCCGACCTGCGTGGTCCGAAGTGACGGAACCACCCTGTGAGGCGGTGGTGGATCGCCTCTACTCCCGTCTCCTTCGGTCCCCCACTATGTGGTTACATGGTGGTCGCGTTCTGCACCGTTGTCAATAGGAATATCGGAGAGGCTCGCAAGCTCGCTGTACGAGCCCTGCGGGCGTATCGGCTCGCAAGCTCGCTGTACAAGGTCTACGGCCGATCAGAAACTCTTCAATACCGCGAGCGCAGCGAGCTGATACCGCGAGGCGCTAGCCGAGCTTGTACGTGAGGCCCCCAGGGCCGAACTGATACCGCGAGGCCCCCAGGGCCGAGCGAAGAAGCTAGGCGCCCGAGGCGCCTAGCTTCTTCGCTCTTTGATCAGGTCCGCCATTGCCGATGGATCGACTTTGATTCCAGGGCCCATCGTCGAGGACACCGAGACCTTCTGGATGTACTTGCCTTTCGAGGAAGCCGGCTTGGCTCGTGCGATCTCGTCAGAGATCGCCAATAGGTTGTCGACGAGAGCGGCCACTTCGAACGAAACCCTGCCAATCGGAACGTGTACGTTGCCGTAGCGGTCGTTGCGGTATTCGACTCTTCCTGCCTTGAAAGCCTCCACGGTCTTGCCGACGTCTCTTGTAACGGTGCCCGACTTCGGGTTCGGCATGAGTCCACGGGGGCCAAGAAGTTGGCCGAGCTTGCCGACCACAGGCATCATGTCCGGACTGGCGATCGTTACATCCCAGTCGAGTGCCATGCCAGCGACGATCTGGTCTGCAAGATCCTGTCCACCGACGATATCAGCGCCAGCGTCCTCCGCCTCCTGAGCCTGATCGTTGGCGAAGACGACGACCTTGACCGTCTTGCCGGTTCCATGAGGAAGCGACACTGTTGACCGAACCAACTGGTCCGCCTGTCGCGCATCTATGCCAAGGTGATATGCGACATCGACCGATTCGTCGAACTTGCCATTGGCAAGGCTCTTCACGAGCTCAATCGCATCCTGGGGGTTGTACAACGTGTCCACGTCGTAACGGCGCTGAATGTCAGCACGGTGCTTCGAGATACCCATCGGGTGTTTCCTTTCGTGGTGTGTCGGGCCCACGCCCTCCCACATATGGACGTAGTACGTCGTTCGTACTACGTATTACGTTCTACAGCGAAGCTATGCGTCTACGACCTCTAGGCCCATCGAGCGCGCTGTACCTTCGATGATCAACATCGCGTTGTCGATGTCGTTCGCGTTGAGGTCTGGCATTTTCGTCTCGGCGATCTCTCGAACCTGGTCACGTGTGACCGATCCGACCTTCTCGAGATGGGGCACCGCCGACCCCTTTTCGATCTTGGCTGCCTGACGCAGGAGTACCGCGGCAGGAGGCGTTTTTGTGATGAAGGTGAACGAGCGATCTTCGTATATGGAGATCTCGACAGGGATGATCGTCCCGACCTGGGCCTGAGTGGCATTGTTGTATGCCTGGACGAAATCCATGATGTTCACGCCGTGTTGGCCAAGTGCAGGGCCAACCGGTGGCGCAGGGCTTGCGCTTCCGGCCGGGATCTGCAACTTGAGCACAGTCATCAGTTTCTTGCGACCCATGGTTCAGTTTCCTTGTTGTTAGTACTTGATGATCTGGTCGAAGCTGAGTTCGACAGGAGTCTCGCGTCCGAAGATGTCCACGAGTACCCGGACTTTGGATTGATCCACATTGATGTCTTCGATGACACCGTTGAAATCGGCGAACGGGCCGCCAACAACCCGGACAGTCTCGCCAACATCCCATGCTGGCTTGAAGGTCGGCTTGTCCTTCTTGGTTCCCTCGTCCTTTTCGACCCCGAGGATCCGTTCTACCTCGCGGCGCGATAGCGGGCTCGGGATGGTGCCCGAACCGACGAATCCCGTGACATTTGGTGTGTTACGAACGGCATACCACGAGTCATCGTCCATGTACAGACGCACGAGGACGTATCCGGGAAACTTCTTGCGGTCAACAGTGACCTTCTTGCCGTTCTTGTACTCGACGACCTGTTCCATCGGAATCACGATGTCGAAGATCTTGTCCTCAAGGTGCATCGACTTGACCCGGTTCTCGAGATTGGCCTTGACCTTCTTCTCGTAGCCTGAGTACGAGTGGATCACATACCACCCACCTGGGAGGTCGTACGGACTCAGCGGTTTCGGCTCATCGACCTCGGGTGCGCTGTCGACAGTGGTATCGGCGGTTGTGTCACTCATTACGTAATAGCTCTCAAAACATCGGCGACAAGCTTGGAGAATGCCCAGTCAAGGCCGAAGACGATGGCCGTCAGCACCGTTGTCATGCCGAACACAACAACCGTATAGGTGATGAGTTCCTCACGAGACGGCCAGGCGACCTTCTTCATCTCCTGGCGTACTTCGCGAAAGTACTTCCTCGCACGCGCAAACAAGCTCAGGTCCTTGTCCTTGCCTGACTTCTTGTTCGAACGCGACCCATCGGCGCGCTTCTTCTTGGCGCGTTCTTCTTCTTTTGCCTGATGGCGGCGCATTTCACGATTCAACTACGTACTCCTCAGTAGTTCGCAGGGGTGGCGGGACTCGAACCCACAACATCCGGTTTTGGAGACCGGCGCTCTGCC
>JAMBLL010000191.1 GCA_023336765.1 Actinomycetes bacterium
GTGAGAGCGGCGATCCATGCCCATACCCGTGCCCACCATCGGTGGAAGCCGACAAAGTAGAAGTGGAGCGACAACGGGAGAGATCCGGTGATCAAGATCATCACGTAGCCGAACCATGCGAGGAACAGGGTGCCGACGGTGAGCCATAGCAGTATGAACAGATGAGGCAGGGCGAGCAGTGTCCGGATCAGAAGGATCCCGGCAAGTGCGAGCCACCGGTTCTGGGGTTCCGGTGCTTCCACGACGGTCACCTGGGCTGGGTATTGGTCGTCTGCCCCGAATGTGGGATAGATGTCAGTCGTGCTTGTGAACCATGCAAAGACGCGGCTGGTCCACGCAAGAAAGATGATCTCGAAGTTCTCGACCCAGAACGGCTTACCCCCTGTGAAGAGGATGTACCAGTAGCCGATCCACACGATGACCTGAATGATCAGTCCGTACGCAAGCAGCAGAAAAAGGTGCGGGATCAAAAGGATCGTCTTGGCGAAGAGGATCAGTCCGAGCAGCGCCAGTCCTCTGCTCCGTTCCTCGTCATCGACGGGAACGAAGAAATCAACGGGGTAGGGAGTGCTGTTGGTCATTTCCACCTCGATCGGGCGTAGTCGGCGAATTCGTCTGTCAGTAGCCTTCGGGTTGAGTTTCCCATACGGACGTAGAAATCCGCCGTCCTGTTTCCTTTGGGCTCGTTGACAAACACCGGGCTGTCAGAAGGTAACACGGTGACGACGACGACGTAGTTTCCGTCGTACGGCTCGAAACTGACAGAGATGAACGCGAGTGACGGAGAGCCGAGCGTGGTATCGAAGAAATCCGTGATCCAGAGCTCGTACCTATCATGATCTGGTGCCTTCATGGTCGACAGGTCGCTATCGAGGCCAAGTGCGTTGCCCTCATCGTCCACGCCTATGACGAGCACGCCGCCGTCAGCATTGAGGAACCCCGCGACCGTCTTGGTGATCGCGAGTTCGATCTTGTCGTCCCGCTGTCCGGTGTGAAGGTTCCTTCTGGCAGTGGACTTGAATTCGACGTTTGCGGACTCACCCTCAGCGATGAGATCGGAGATGGGGATGCGGTCCTGCGAGCCTTGACGCCATCCAAGACGGTCCGCGAGCCACGAGCCCACGCCGAGCACAAGGACAGATCCAATTATGGCCCCAACGATGGTCGCGATGCTGATCTGATCGAACGCCGATGTGCCGAGGATCAGGTTGACTCCCGTTGCCCCGATAGCAAAGCCGGCCATCCCGATGAGCGTTGTTTCTGCGAGCGACAATCGTTGTTCGCCGGGAAGAAGCCAGCGTGCGATCAATCCGAGGACCAGGCCGCCAGCGATGATGACGAAGATGAAGAGCGGAGTTTGCATGGATTGACAGGATACTTCTTAGCCATCAGCCATCAGCCATCAGCGGAGCACAGAGCACAGTACCCGATCGGTTATCGGTCACAGCAATTGGACAGTTCCGGTGCCCTCGATGATCCTGCCGATAACGTTGGCATCGAGATTGTTCACAGCCAGGGAGGACAGGGTTGCATCGACGGCCGTTTCGGGGACCACGACCACGAATCCGATTCCCATGTTGAAGGTCCGGTACATGTCGTCCTCGTTAACACTGCCGAGGTCCTGTAGGACGTCGAACACGTGCGGTGTCTCCCATCTGGCGGTCTCGATGACCGCGTCAGTCCCATCGGGGAGGATACGAGCCACATTGCCAGGGAGTCCCCCTCCTGTGATGTGGGCGAGACCGTGTGGTGTGACCGTTGTGAGGAGGTCGACGATCGCGCTCGAATAGACAACGCTCGGTTCGAGGATCACCCGTGCGGTCGACCTCTGTGTCCCTGGGAAGGTGTCGTCGAGTGCGAGACGGTTGGATATGAGCGCTCGGACCAGTGAGAATCCGTTGGAGCGCAGGTTCGGGCTGCCAATGCCGATGAGGACATCGCCCGCCTTGGTGAGCACAGGGTCGATCTCCTCACCCTTTTCAACAACACCGAGGGCGGTTGCGGAGACATCGAACTGCTCAGCCCCCATGACCCCGGGGTGTTCGGCGGTCTCACCACCGACGAGAGCGATACCGGACACGCTGCAAGCGGTTGCGATTGAGCCGACGATCCTGGCGACGATGTCGACATCGATCTGGCCGATGGCGATGTAGTCGGTGAGAGCGATCGGTTTCGCCCCGACCGCAACGAGGTCGTCAGCGACCATGGCGACAAGGTCGAACCCTATCCCGTCAAGGATCCCCGCCTTGCGTGCGATCTCAAGTTTCGTGCCAACCCCATCGGTGGACATCATCAGCACGGGCGTGTGGTAGCCAGAGGGGATCTGGATCCCGGTGGCGAATCCTCCGAACCCACCAACGACGTCCGGGTTCCAGGTTGCGGTCACCTTCGTCCGAATCCGCCTGACCACCTCGTCTGCCGCATCGAGATTGACGCCCGCTGATTCGTAACTTGTCATGGTGAGGACTCCAGAAGGAACTTTCCGCCCACGTCAGGGACGGATGTCGGGTAGTCACCCGAAAGACATGCCGTACAGAACACGTTCGTTGGTGCCCCTGTAGCTCGAATGAGGCTGTCGAGTTCGAGGTAGGCGATCGAGTCCACGCCGAGGATCGCGGCGATCTCATCGACCGTATGGTCAGAGGCCAGAAGGGTCGACCGATCCCCGGTGTCCATCCCGTAGTAGCAGGCCCACCTGTACGGAGGGGACGAGATCCGGAGATGTACCTCTGTGGCACCTGCTTCACGCATCATTCCCACGAGTTGGCGGGTGGTCGAGCCTCTTACGATCGAGTCGTCGACGAGCACCACGCGTTGACCTCCGATGATGCCAGCCATCGCGTTGAGTTTCATTCTGACTCCGCGTTCACGCATTTCCTGGGCTGGTTGGATGAACGTACGCCCGACGTAGCGGTTCTTCACGAGTCCGTCGGTATAGGGGATTCCGGACACCTCAGCGAACCCCTGCGCTGCGGGGATACCTGACTCTGGAACGGGGACGGTGATGTCTGCATCGATAGGAGCTTGTCTCGCGAGGAGGCGGCCCATCTCCTGCCGTGTCGAGTGGACTGTTTCTCCGAGGAGCTTGGAATCTGGGCGGGCGAAGTACACGAACTCGAAGATGCACAACTGTTGATGGGTGTCGGCGAACGGGAACTGACTGTGGATCCCCTGGTGGTCGATCACGACCATTTCGCCAGGGGCGATCTCCCTCACGAAGGTTGCCCCGAGGATGTCAAGGGCCGCAGTCTCTGATGCGAGAACCCAGCCGTCCCCGAGCGTTCCAAGGCAGAGCGGCCGGAAACCCCGTGGGTCTCGAACACCGATGAGAGTTGTTTGGTCCATCACGGTCAGCGTGAACGCTCCCTCGAATGTGGGCAAGATCGTGGCGAGTGAGTCCTCAAGGGTTAGCTCGGCGTTCTCCATCTCCCTTGCAATTGCTTCGGTCATCAGCTCTGAGTCTGTGGTAGCTGTGAGAGGGCCGAGGCGAGCCAGAAGGTCCGACGTGTTGGTGAGATTGCCGTTGTGAGCTAGTGCGATGGCGTTGTTGCCGAAGTGGCGGAAGACCGGTTGGGAGTTCTCCCACCTGTTGGAGCCTGTCGTCGAGTATCTCGTGTGACCCACTGCAAGGTCACCTGGGAGACCTGCAAGTGTGGGTTCGTTGAATACCTGTGCAACCAGGCCGAGGTCCTTGTAGACGGTGATGTCCCTGCCATCGCTCACCGCAATGCCTGCGCTCTCCTGACCACGGTGTTGGAGTGCGAACAGGCCGAAGTAGGTCATACGGGCGGCATCGATGTCTGGTCCAATGATGCCGAAGACACCGCAGGATTCCCCTGGACGGTCGGGGGACGGAGCGTTTACAGTAAACGGTTCACAGTTCACGGTCGGCATCCTACCTGACGTGTGCGAGGGACCTGGCCCAGCTGAGTGGTGCGACTCGGTTCTGGTTCCTCCCTCGGCTCTTTGGACGGGCTCAAAGAAGCCCCCTCTGTCCCTCGTCCCTCGGGGCATCTCCCCCAGCAAGCTGAGGGAGAACGGCCGAGCGCAGCGAGGTCGGAGGGGGAAATCATGATGATCCACTGAGCTAGTGCGTGTCAGGTCACTGGTTTGAAGTAAGTGGTACGACTCGGGTTTCCCCCTCTGGCCCTCGTTCCTCGGCCCATCTCCCCCGCGAAGGCCGGGGGAGAATCCTAAATCGTGATGGTTGCGAAGACGACGGCGACCGTGACTCCAATGGCGACCACCGTTCGGATCGCCTGGGCATTCGGTTTGCCAACGGCGAGAACCGACCACAACCAGGCGATGAGCCCTCCAGCTGCAAATCCGCCGAGGTGGGCCTGCCATGAGATATTGGGCACCATGAACGGGAGTGCCATATTGATCAGGAGAAGAACGCCGAGTTGGTTGAACATCGAGCGGCCACCAGGTGTGTTGCGCATCTTCCATGCAACGAACAGCCATGCCCCGAAGAGCCCGAAGATCGCACCCGATGCTCCGATGAGCGGGAAACGGCCCAGGGGATCAACGACATAGGCCGTGAAGCCCCCTGCAGCAGCCGCGGCGACGTACAGTGACGCGAATGCGGTCCTACCTACTTGCAGCTCGAGTCTTGGACCGAAGAGGTAGAGGGCGTACATGTTGAAACCGACGTGCATGAGTCCGCCGTGCAAGAGGGCTGCGGTGAAGATGCGATACCACTGTCCATCGGCCACGAGGATGTTCCACTGGGCCAGATTGACGATCAGCCATCGGTCGATGTCTGGCGATAGGTATCCAGCCACGAAGATCGCGATGGTAATCGCCATGATCGTGAACGAAACAGGCGCGGTCTGGAACGATGGTCGCCCCGTCGTGTTGCGGGCGTAGATGATGCGTGAACGTCGCGACGGCGCTGCACATTCGGGACACTTCTGCCCGACTGAGGCGTCGTGAGAACACTCAACGCAAATCGGCTTGCCGCATGTCGTGCAGGAGAGTCCGGTTGCACGATCTGGATGTCTGTAGCACGTTGTTGCTACTGCTTCTTCTTCCATAGTCATACAAAGGTAACGACCGCCACCGTAAAGGTGTTCCGATTGTCAGCTGTCAGCCGTCAGCCACTCTCCGCTAGTTCCTTGATCCCGTCGAGCACGGCCTGCATGTGTTCGAGGTGCTGAGCGTCGCGCAGGGCGATGATCTCTTCCTCGTGGTCGGGATCTTGTTTGATCGCCCAGGTCAGACCGCTGCGCCCGGGACCGACGACGCGGTGAAAGCTCAATCGAGTTCCGTACTCCGCCGGGATGAGTTCGAACGTCCATGTGGCTACCGGATTGTCCACGTCCTCGACTGCCCAACGGAACAACGCTCCCGGCTGGAACGCCACGATCGTTGATGTGGTCTCCCAAGTCTGATCTCCCATGCGGTTCCGTCCGACGAATCGGGCACCGAGGTGGGGTCCGTCGTCGAGCCAGTCAGCTTCCTGGAACTCGTCCTGGAATCGTGCAGCGATGTTGATGTCGGTGACGAGATCCCAGACAGCCTCAACCGGGGCGTCGATAGACACTGAAACCTCAACAACGGGGCCATCTGCGAACCGGGTCATGGGAATACAGTAGCCAGACACCAGACACCAGACACCAGACACCAGA
>JAMBLL010000192.1 GCA_023336765.1 Actinomycetes bacterium
ACACCGGCCCAGATGGGGAGATCGTAGTCCTCGGGTTCGTCTCCCACGTTGCCGTCGTTGACCTTTGCCGAGTACTCCTCGATGGGGACCGCGATCAGTAGCGTTCCCTTGTCCTCTTTTCGGTTTGGCGTCCTGGCTTCGGACCAGCGGCCCGGCAGCACTGCATTGGTGATGGCCTCGAACGCGATCAGTCGTTCTTCAGGGTCTTCGACGACTCGCGCCTCTCCGAACACCATGGCAGATCGGTACCGCATTGAATGGTGAAAGGCTGAGCGTGCAGCGACGATCGCATCAACAAGAGTGGCAGTCACGGTGACCTCTGCGCCCTTCTTCATCAATCGCAACATCCGGCTCGCAGGAGACCCATGGAAGTAGAGGACATCACCGACCCTGGCGTGGATCGTTGGGATCACGAAGGGTGAATCGTTGACGATGAATCCAAGATGACAGATGAGCGCCTCATCGAAAACTGCGTTCACCACGTCGCGGTCGTAGCGTGCCCTGTCCGGGATCCTCTTCACCTCGGTGCGGGGTGTTGATGCAGTGTGGCGGTTCGGCAGGCTCATGATCCAGTGTCCGTTCATAGGTTCGAATGTAATGGTACGATCAGGTGATTGTACCATTACGAGTGTACCACGGGAGGGAGACATCTGATGCGTGGTTGGAGTGTCAATGACCTGGCAGCAGATATCGAGCGTCGCGTCACTGAACGCGATCTTCTCCCTGGCGATCGACTGCCACCCGTGCGCACTCTGGCAGGGGAGCTCGAGATCGCACCCAACACGGTGGCGGGGGCGTATCGCAGGCTCGGTGGACGGGGGATAACCATCGGCCGGGGACGTGAGGGTACGTTCATCACCGCACGGCCCCCGGTGATGATTCCCTCTGATCCCGAGATCCCCTTCGGGGTATTGGACCTGTCATCAGGCAACCCTGATCCCGACCTGCTCCCGGATCTCAAGAGTGCGCTCCAGCAGGTGAGCGACTCGACCGTGCTCTACGGACATCCGTCTCTCGACACAAGGCTCGTCGAGTATGGTGCAGAGCTCCTCGCAGCCGACGGGATAGAAACAGATCACGTCGCCGTGGTGTCTGGTGGGCTCGATGGGATGGAGCGGGTGCTCCAGGCTCACCTGCGCCATGGTGACCGCGTTGCGGTCGAGGATCCGGGATACCCCCCGGTGATCGACTTGATCGGCGCCCTCGGCTACGTGGCCGTACCGGTCACCATCGATGATGAGGGCCCTCTTCCAGAATCGCTTGTCGAGGCTCTTGATAGGGGCGTGGCGGCAGTTGTGGTGACGCCGCGTGCTCAGAACCCATTTGGCAGTGCGATCTCCACCGAGCGCGCCACGACCCTCGCAATGGTGTTGAGTGAGTACCCAGATGTGCTCGTGGTCGAGGACGACCACGCGTCTGTCGTTGCGGGAGCACCGATGCACTCGATAGCTTCGGGACGGGAGCGGTGGACGACCATCCGGTCAGCTGCCAAGACGTACGGACCGGATGTCCGGCTGGCGCTTATCGCTGGCGACACGGTCACGATTGCCAGAGTGGAAGGCCGTCAACGTCTCGGACCCGGTTGGGTGAGCCACCTACTCCAGCAACTCGTCGCCCAACTGATGTCCGATACCGCCATCAATGCCAGCGTCGCCGATGCTGCAAAGCTTTATGCATCGCGTCGCCAGGCGATGGTTGCCGCTCTCAATGCGCGCGGTCTCGAAGGTCACGGCGTGTCCGGATTGAATGTGTGGGTGCCGGTGCCAGATGAGGCGACTGCCGCGACGGAAATGGAGAGGCGGGGGTTCGCTATTCGGGCGGGGAGTCGCTACCGAATCCGGTCTTCACCCGGCGTGCGCCTGAGCGTTGCATCCCTTGATGTGGCACTAGCCGATGAGGTGGCCGATGCCCTCTATGACGCGATTTCTGAATTGGGACCAGGTAGCCGTAGCGGGTGATGGTCCTTCGTTTGTGCGCC
>JAMBLL010000193.1 GCA_023336765.1 Actinomycetes bacterium
AACGCTATCTGTAATTCATCGTCATCGTGAAGCCGATGCCGATCCCGACCAGTCCTGTGATCAGATACTTGTTTGCGGTCCCCCCGGGAAGCACACCAAGGTAGTTGAGCAGGATGATGATGACGCCGATTGCCATGAGGCCGAACATGATCGCCACGTACCACGTTGGAGACGGACCCTTTTCGTCGAGGGCAGTTGGCTTATGCGATGGTGGAGTTGGGCGCTTATTGGCCTTCTTGCGGCCTTTTGAAACTGGCATGACAGGCAGGGTAGCGCGCCGAACCTGTTCCCGTCGATAACGGCGCGATCGACGACAATCTGTAACAGCATGAGCATCGTGTGGGTAACCTCGCCGTAATGAGTGACACCGTCCAACGCGATCTGCCACAAACTCGTACACCCACGCCAAAGCGCTCGGTGTTCACGAGGATCGTCCGCGTTATCGGGTGGACGAGTATCGGCCTTGGGCTTTTCTTGCTCGGATTTCTCTTTCATCAACTGTTCGTCACAACCTTCTTCGCTCAGCGAGCGAACGTCGCACTTGAGGCAGAAGCTGTCGAGTATTTCCAAGAGGCGGAGATCACGCAGGTTGCTTACACGCCTTCGATATCCGTGAACCCGCCAGAACCAGGCACATCCGTTGATCTTGGAGGTCCGACGGGTCCCGAGCAGGTCGCCGGTGGCCCGGACGAACCGAAGTTCCTCTTCGTGGAGGGCCAACCCTCGCGGGGCCAACCGTTCGCCATCATCACCATCCCAAAGATCGATTCGTTGAAGGATGGTTGGACTATCGTCGAGGGGGTCGCGCGGAGCCAACTCAAGACGGGGGCCGGGCACTATCCCACCACGCCACTGCCCGGCCAACCGGGGAACTCGTCCATCGCTGGCCACAGGACAACCTACGGTGCCCCTTTCTACGACCTGGACGTGCTCGACGCGGGGGACACCATCGAGGTCGAGACAGCCCTTGGTGTGAGCATCTATGAGGTGAGAGAAACGGTGATCGTGAGGCCAACTGAGATCTGGGTCACCCAGGACCGGCCGGGAGCATGGCTGACGCTCACCACGTGCAACCCGAGGTTCTCGTCCAGCCAGCGCCTCGTCGTGTTCGCTGAGATGGTGTCTGGACCGAACTACGAAACGATCTACGGCTGATGAAACGGGCTTTCCTTGCACTCCCGGGGCCGATGGCCGTCAAGGTGATCCTCGCGATCATCATCGTTGTCGTTGCACTCATCGCGCTGAACTACATCTATGAGTGGATGGGGAACTTCCTCGACTCAGGCGGTCAGATAGGGTGAGAGTCCTCGTCGTCGACAATTACGACTCGTTCACCTACAACCTTGCCCAGTACATCGGTGAGTTGGGGGCTGAACCTGTCGTGTATCGCAATGATGCACTCTCACCACTCGAGGCAGACAAGGTGAGACCAACCCATCTGCTGATCTCTCCAGGGCCAGGCAGGCCCGAAGATGCCGGATATTCGATGGAGTACCTCACAACGCTTGGCACCGAGGTCCCGACGCTGGGCGTATGCCTCGGTCTGCAGGCTGCTGTGGTCGCCTTCGGTGGAAGTGTTGGCCACGCACCTGAGCCGCGCCATGGAAAGACATCTCCCATTTCCCATGATGGCCTTGGCGTGTTCACCGGTCTTGAGAACCCTTTCACTGCAACGCGCTACCACTCTCTTGCTGCGATCGAGGTTCCCGATGTCCTCGTCCAGACGGCGTTCTCTGATGACGGTGTTCTCCAGGGTGTACGCCATACGGTGCACCCGATTGAGGCTGTCCAGTTCCATCCCGAGAGCATCATGACGACCCAGGGCAAGGAACTCCTGGCGAATTTTCTGAGGATGTAGGGGAAGAGAGTTGTCAGCCATCAGCCATCAGCCAGAGAAGCAACAGAATGTGTGGCGCCGTGTTCTGCTCTCCGCGGGAAGCGGGAAGCGGGAAGCGGGAAGCTGAAGGCCAAGTACCAGGTACTCCCTCAGTCGACCAGGCCCTCGGTTCGTAGGGCCGTGATCGTTTCGCTGATCTCTGTATCCGAGCGGCCGAGCGCTTCTCCTGCTGCGTAGAGGTCGCCGTTGGATACGGATGCTCGGACGAGAGCCCCACGCAGTTCTCGCCGGGACCCCTTGAAGCGACTCTGTTTCACCGGTGGTTCGTACACGGTGGGATCGGCGCACCATCGAGATATGGGACAGTCACCACATGCCGGATTCGTTGGGCGGCATATCGTTGCACCGAGGTCCATGACTGCCTGATTCCAGAGGCCGGCGGGAGAAGCAATGGATCCAACAGCGAACTCCTCAAGCAGCTTCCCTGAGAGCGGTTCTCCGTGCCAACGACTAAGAACGCGTTTGAGATTGGTATCGATCGCTGGGACATCCACACCGAACGCTATCGACGCGATCGCGGCGGCCGTGTAGGGGCCGACTCCTGGGAGTTCCTGCAGTCCCGAAACAGACGTTGGCCAGCCCCCATCGGCGATGATCCGGGCAGATTCCCTGAGCCGCAAGGCTCGTGAGTTGTAGCCGAGGCCTGACCAAATGGCGAGGAGTTGGTTCGTGGAGGCACGGGCAAGTCCCTCCACCGTTGGCCATGTGTCGATAAACGCCTCGAATTTTGGGATCACTCGGTCAACTTGCGTTTGTTGGAGCATCGCTTCTGACACGAGGGTTAGATAGGGGTCACCGAACACTCTCCAGGGGAGGTTCCTGGCCTCATTTCCGTACCACTTGATGAGCGCGGTGTTGCGATCTGAGCCGGTGATGGCCTCGATCACGGGGCAGTGGTCGTGGTGGGTGGTGCGACGAAGAGCAGTACATCGATATCCGTTCCCGGCGGTACCAACTCGCCAACACCAGGAATCTGGCTTGCTATTGTGCCCACCACTTCGCCTGGAGCCGAAGCCTCTGGCCCGTCGGATGCGTTGATGGCCCCCAAACCTTCGGCCGTTGCCAGTATCTCGGCATCGCCGACAGTCATGCTTGTGAAGTCGGGCACGATTACATCTGGTTCCTCGAACACGAACTCGTTGAGATTGACGGTGCTTCCTTCGTCAACTGTGGCTCCGCCATTCGGGTCCTGGTCAGCGATAAGACCGTTGAGCGCCGGATCGTTCGTCGTTGTGGAGTCGACGATATTGGGTAGGAGGCCGGCAGCTCTGATGGCTGCTTCCGCTTCGGCGACGGTGTCATTCCTCACATCGGGAACCGTGACCTTACGGATCGCGCCAAGGAACACCTCGACGTCTGACCCGGACTCGACCGTCGCGCCCGAATCAGGGCTCTGGTCGGCGACTTTGCCAACGAGGCCAGAACTGGCGGACACATCGACCGTTTGAGAACTGACGACCAGGTGGAGGCCCTGATCGTCGAGCGTCGAACGGGCTTCATCCACCGTGTCCCCCGTCAGGTCCGGAACTGCAACAGGCTCTGGTCCCATGCTGACGATCACGATTATGGTTGCGTCTCGAGGTATGGATTGCCCGGCTGCAGGGTTCGTTGAGATGACGATGCCGATAGCGACGTCGTCGGAGAATTCCTCCTGGGTCTCGATATTGTCGAATCCTGCCCTCGTGAGTTCCAAGATCGCATCGTCCTCGGTCTCCCCGGAGACATCGGGTACATCGATGGTGAACTGGCCGCTCGACACGAGAAGATCTACTGGCGTGTCTGGGGCTGCAGTGGTCCCACCGGTCGGCGTCTGACGAATCACGATGTCCTGATCGACATCCTCGGTGAGGGAGTACTCGATCAACCCCACGGTGAATCCCTGATCCTTGATACGCGTTCGAGCAACCTCAACGTTCTCACCGATCACATTCGGCACACCGAACTCCTCGGGGCCAGTGGATACCACAACTGTCACGAACGTGCCCGTCTCCACTTCGGTTTCTGCCACCGGATCGGTACGGATGACGAACCCGGCGGCCATCTGATCGCTCGACTCGTCCAGTTCTCGAACCTTGAGATCCAACTCCTGGAGTGTGACGAAGGCGCTTTGAGCCTCTGCCCCCTCAAGCTCGGGAACGGTCACGAGGTCTCCACCCCCATCTCCCGAGAGGAGACGCAGGATCAGCCAGAGTCCGAACCCGAGGGCAACGAGGAGAGCTCCCACGAAAGCCCAGTAGGCCGTCTGTGATCGTTCCTCTGGTTGGGCGTCATACTGAGCCGTTGGTGTCGCGTTCAATGGGGGAACGACGGGGGGTACAGGCGGTGGGATCATTGTTGTTGCTGCACCGGCAAAGATCGCTGCAGCCGCAATCGGTTCTGCCCCTCCGAGATACCGAAGCAGATCGTCCCGGAAAGCCTCGGCGCTCTGGTATCTGTTCGCTGGGTCCTTGGTTATCGCATGTTCTGCGATCGCCGCTATCTCTGGGGGTACGTCAGGGTTGATCTCGCGCACCGGGGTCGGCATCGTCGAAACATGCTGGTAGGCCACTGCCACAGGGCTTTCACCGGTGAAGGGTGCCTTGCCTGAGAGCATCTCGTACAGGACGATGCCGAGGGCATATATGTCGGACCGTTCGTCTGCTGGCAGTCCCTGGGCCTGTTCAGGCGAGAAGTATGTCGCCGTCCCGATGACCGCGCCGGTACGTGTCAACTCTTCAGAGTCGTCGAGCGCCCTCGCAATACCGAAGTCGGTGACCTTCACGGTCCCGTCCTCGGTGATCATTATGTTCCCCGGTTTGATGTCGCGATGGAACACGCCATGCTGGTGGGCTATTGAAAGCGCCGCTGAGGTTTCGGCCGCGATCTCTGCAGCTCTTCGTGGGAGGAGGGGTCCCTCGGTCTTGACTATCTGGCGTAGCGTTTGGCCGCGAATCAACTCCATCACCATGAAGTAGGTGCCAGCCTCCTGGCCCCAGTCGTATATGGCGACGATGTTGGGATGTGAGAGATTTGCTGCCGCTTGGGCCTCTCTGCGGAAGCGCGTGACGAACGCATGGTCCGACGCGAAGTTCGCATGGAGAACCTTGATGGCGACTCGTCGGTTCAGGAGCAGGTCGTCGGCTTCGAACACATCAGCCATACCCCCGCGGGCGAGGTGTTTGACTATCTGGTATCTATCGGCGAGCACACGGTTTTCCACGTTGATGAGGGTACTTCTGATTGATGATTAGCCAGCGCTATCCGAACTCCGCTATCCGCTATCCGCCAGAACCCGTCGCACACTCTGGCGGAAGGCGGAAGGCGG
>JAMBLL010000194.1 GCA_023336765.1 Actinomycetes bacterium
GCGGCCGTACTAAACCACGTCGATGGCGCGGACACGACTGTGGTGGTCAGGGGATCGCCTGGTCGATGGTGGCTGGAGTCAAGTGGGTCGCACCCCCCGATGACTTGGTTGCATCAACATGCGTTGACGCTCGGCCCCGTCGTTGCAAGGGCCTCGATCGGATGAGGTCGACGTCGTGAGTAGGAGCACGTCAGCTGGAGATGCCGGCGACGTTGAGCAAGAGGCCACGAATATGCGTCGTGCGTCTCGTCGCCTCGGCATCGGTGAGTCCGGCAACTACGTCGTCCATGGCCCTTCCTGGCTCGATGAACTCCTCAAAGAGTTGTCGCTTCACGTCGGCCCACGGCTGGTTCTCGAATAGTTCCTGTGTGACGCCGTCGACGAACGCTACCTCAAGGCAGAGCCACAGATCAGTCGCATCGCGTGCCTCGGTGCGCGAGCGCCGCGCACCGCACTTCAGCGCGAGCATCCCTGCCGCGTCAGGGAGACGGATGGAGGAACGAAGCTCGGTGCCATCTGTCAGCGAGAATGCTGCATTGACGATGCAAGGCGGGCGTAGGAATGCCTCAGCAAGACCGCTCACTTCGATTGTGGTGACGTCGCCGACGCGAACGTTGTCCCGTGGCCTGGATGTGTACGCAGGAACGAGCAGATCAATGGTCGCTTCAGCTCCGTCGACTGTTCGCTCCCAACGGTTTCCGCGAATACGACGGTACCCGAGGGTCTCGATGTCGGCTATCAGTCCGGGTTGACGAAGGGCGAGCGTCGTAAAGCCAATGTCAGCGTCGCGGGTCGCCCGTTGTGGAAGGTCGAGACCGGCTCGCTGGGTGTGGAGCAGCACAGCAATGCCGCCGATGAGAAGGTACTCGTCGATGCCACGATCGCTCAATAGATCCGTCAGGTCCGTCACAGCGATGAGTCCGCCGTCCATTGCCCTGGAGGCGCTTGGGTAGGCGAGTCTGGTCATCACGGAGGTGTGCTTCCTGTGATTGTGGATTTCAGGATGACGGCAGCTTCGCCTCGGTCTTCACCGCCGAGTGTGAGCAGATCGTGCCATTGCTGGATTGGGTCGATGATTGGTATCCCCCGTATTTCGGGTGTCCACGACCATTCAGGTGGAGTCGACGTTCGCGGAAAGAGCGTCATGTCGCTTACAACCCTCACAACGATCGTTGCGTCAGATATCCCTGTTGCTGCTACGAACGTCGAGGGGTCGATCTCGATAGGGGTATTGCTGTACAGTATCCCCAACGTTGGATTCCTCCAAGGTGCGAGCAGGTCGCACGCTATGTCAGCAGAGAACCCCACGGTCATTCCACCCATGGTCGCCGAAATGTCTTGCGCCTGGACCATCACAGCCGATGGTGCGTACCAATACGACTCAGACTGCACGGTCGGCAAAGTGTGAGCCAGGTAGAGCTCGAACAGACGATCCGTATGTCCGACAATCCCTTCGTCCGTGCGCTCGATGCCGCCATGCCTGTCGAGGATCTGGAGAATCTGTACAGAGCGCGGTTGAGTGATGTTGCTGTGCAGAGCGAGCTCTTTGCCGGATACGGGCCGCCGCAGCCGGATAAGCGACCGAGTCACGGCAGCGGTTCCAGCGCCCCAGCGCCGCGCCTTGTGAGATTGTGGAGTCTGCGTCATGACGAATATAGTATAAGCCTTCTCGGCTCTTGGCAAGGAAGCCTTATACCCCCGGTCTCGCGACCACCGCTGCTAACTCGAGGGCTCCGCACCATCCAATGACGGTTTCACCGAGGCCTACGCCCCGACATGCTTGTTCGCAGCGTCACTCGAGAGCGTGACCGGTGGATCACCGTAGCGGAATGGTTGACTCCCTCGAAATCTCCGAGAACGTGAGAAGTGGCGCTAGCGGTGCATCGCCGTGCCAAACCAATGGTGCCGAAGCTGAGCCAAACCTGACTATCGGGTGGCACGGAGTTCCACGAGAAGTCTTCTTTACCAAGGGTTTCATGGATGCGGTGGCACCAGAGCGGACTGCCTCGTCGGACTCATAACCCGAAGGTCAGCTGAACCGTGACACCAGGCAGAGTTAGCAGGCCGCTCTCACGGTCGCGTACGGGTTCACATATGTCCCCCCGATGATCATTCCGAGGTGCAGTACGTTGGTTGTAGCGTTGCCTGTGCTGCCGACGTACCCGATGACCTGACCCTGAGATACGGTTTGGCCGTTGCTCAGGCCGCTTGGATACCCCGACAAGTGGGCGTAGTAGTAGGTGACGCCATCGGTCCCATTGACGTATACCTGGCGCCCTCCGAGCGAGTGCCAGTTCATCCGGATCGATCCACCCACCATTGCAACGATCGTGGACCCGCGTGAAGCGATCATGTCGGTTCCCTTGTGTGTTCGACCGGCAGCTCGGGCGTAACCCCAGGTATCGATGAAGGAGGAACCGTTGGGCAGTGGGCAGTTGACGCCTGACTTTGCAGGCTGGACACTCGCTGCCGAAGATGAGCTGGATGAGGAGCTGGATGAACTTGAAGAGCTCGACGAGCTGGATGATGAGCTAGACGAACTTGAAGAGCTCGACGAGCTGGATGAGTTGGACGAGCTGGATGAACCAGACGATGAACTCGACGAGGACTGCGATGAAGCCTTGGTTGACGCTGCAGCTTCAGCGGCCGCTTTGGCAACGGCTGCTTCGGCTGCTGCTTTCGCTGCCGCCACCTTGGCTGCTGCAGCTGCAGCAGCTCGTCGTGCCTGCTCCTCCTTGTACCGCTTGTACGTGTCCGCGTAGTTCTTCTTGGCATCTGCGTGGAGCTTGTCGGCTGCCGCTCGTTCCTCCTCGAGGTGGGCGATAACCACCTCCTGCTCTGCGCGGAGTCCCTCGACTTCTTCTTGCCTGACGCTCAGGTCGTCTGACAGTCGATCGACTTGGCGGCCCACAGCGGAGAGCTGGTCAAGCTGGCTCAGGTCCCTCGTCGTCGCAGCATCGAACAGCGCCTGGGTCGTGATCACATCCTGGATGTCGTTCGCGCTGAATGCCGCGGTGACCATGTTGCGGCCACCTGAGGTGTACGCCTCCAGGACGATGAGCTTTGCGCGATCCTCGAGTGAGTCGGCGTTCTGATTGTATTCAGCAAGCGCGGTCTCGAGCTTGCCTATGCGCCATTCGAGGTCGTAGATTTGGCCCTGGATGCGCTCAAATTCCTCGAGGTTGGATTCAAGAACTTCGTCAGCATCGAGCAGCGCTTGGAATGCTTGTTCTTCTGCCGATTTCGCATTGTCGACGTCACCCTGTGTCTGGGCGGACGCGGCCACTGGCACAAGCGAAATGAGAGCGAGCAGGAGCAGGGGCAGGATGACGCGTGGAAGGGGGAGGAGATGCATACGACAGTTAAGGCTACTTCTTGAACACGGGTACTCAGATCTGGATGAGGGTCGACGGACGACGAGTCCCTCAGATAGGAGTAGATTGGGGGTGGAGGTGCACCATGTTCATCGTTATCCACCGCATCGAGGTCAAGCCGAATCAACGCCAACACTTTGTGCTGTGTTGGAGGACTGTCCATGATGCGATTGAGGAACAGTGCGGAGGTCTTGGATCGCGTCTGCACGCCGCAGATGACGGCACCTATATCGGCTACACGCAGTGGCCGGACCGTGAAGCGTGGGAGGCCTGCGAACTCCCCACTCGGTATGCCGACGTCGACGAGAGCATGCGCGACGCATGTGCATCCATGGAGACGCTGTACGAACTCGAGGTGGTGACGGACCTGCTGGTCTCTGCCGAGTCCGCCTGAGCGACCGCAAACGCCGGAAGGACCAACCACAGCGCCCTGTCGACAGGGGCGAGTCCTCGTGCGATCAGAAGCCCGTCAGCATTCGATTCGATCAGATCAGCGTGAATGCCTCAGTCGAGCGTCTAAGACCGGCGGGTACAGATCGTCTTTCGGAGCATGTCCGCAACAGCGCGCTCGCCCAGATACTGCCCTCTTGCGGTAGCGAATCGTGAGACAGTCGCCCACACGATCATCGATTTAGCGGTCCGCGAGAAGTGTTTCATCGGGTTGGGACCCGGGGGTGGGCGGCCGATCGGATGGCGAAATACGGGACTTCGACGTTTTCGGGGCTGCAAGTCGTGTGTAGTGTCACTCGTAGTGGCTACGCCACTGCTGGGCTAGACAGTGTATTTACGAAAAGGGGCGGAATAATGATAGGAATCAAACACAGGCGCGCCGGGCGGCTGTTCATCGTGCTGGCTGCCTTGGCGGTCGCCGCGGTGGTTGTCGCATCGCCAGTGACTGCTGGAGGGAAGGACAATCCTGGGCAGGGTGCTGAGAACTCACAGGAGGTCGAACTCCAGATCCTTGCGATCAACGACTTCCACGGGAATATCGCCACGTCGTCCGGATCGTTCGGTGGCACGGGGCGCGCTGACTTCCTGGCGACGAACATACGAGATCGTGAAGCTGATACAGCGAACTCGATCATGGTTTCCGCAGGAGACCTCATCGGTGCGTCGCCGCTGATATCTGCCCTGTTCCATGATGAACCGACGATCGAGGCGATGAATCTCATCGGCCTTGATATCAACGGTGTCGGAAACCACGAATTCGATGAAGGGCCAGAGGAGCTGCTTCGTATGGCGAATGGTGGAACGCATCCTGTCGACGGTGACCTCGACGGCACGCCGTTTTTCGGCGCTGACTTCGAGTTCCTCGCAGCCAACGTCGAAGTCGACGCAACGGGTGAGACGCTGTTCCCTTCGTACACCATCAAGAACTACCAGGGTGTCAAGGTTGCGTTCATCGGTATGACGCTCCAGGGAACACCATCGATCGTGACACCGTCAGGTGTTGCAGGGTTGACGTTCAACGATGAGATCGACACGGTGAATGCTCTTGTTCCGATGCTTCAAGCGAAGAACATCGAGGCTTTCGTTGTCCTCCTCCACGAGGGTGGGCGATCAGACGGCGGACCCCAGGATTGTGGCTCAGGACTCACCGGTCCCATCGCTGAGATTGCCGCAGGACTTGATGACGCAGTGGATGTCGTGATCGCTGGTCACACGAACGATGAGTTCGTGTGTGAGATCGATGGCAAGTGGGTCACGATGGCTGACAACCGTGGTCGCTTGTTCACGGACATCGATGTGACTCTCAACCGTGTCACGAAGGACATGACGGTTGTCAGCATCGAGAACGTCTCGAACCTCCAGGCGGGCGTTACTCCAGCGGCGGACCTGACTGCCCTCATCGACAAGTACCAGACCCTGTCCGATCCGCTCGCTAACCAGGTCATCGGAACAGTAACGACGGACATCTTCCGCGCTCCGAACCTTGCTGGCGAGTCTAGCCTTGGCGACATCATCGCTGATGCACAGTTCGACGCAACGTCCAGCGTGGGATTCGGTGAAGCTGTGGTCGCCTTCATGAACCCAGGCGGTATACGAGACGACATCGACTTTGTTTCATCGGGAAGCGAACTCGACGGCGAGTTCACCTTCGGTGAAGCTTTTAGCGTGCAGCCGTTTGGCAACAGCCTGGTAACGATGACGTTGACGGGAGCCCAGATCGATACGTTGCTCGAGCAGCAGTGGGTTGGTCAGGCGAGTCCGCGGATACTGCAGGTGTCAGCAGGCTTCTCCTATACGTGGGATGCCTCACAGCCAGATGGGTCCAAGATCGATCCAGCAACGATCGTGATCGATGGTGCTCCAATCGATCTCGGAGCCGACTACCGGATCACAGTCAACAGCTTCCTCTCTGATGGTGGAGACAACTTCTCTGTCCTTCCAGACGGGACGGACCGTCTCGGTGGCGAAGTTGATCTTGATGCGCTGGTCACGTACTTCGGTGCGAATTCACCTGTAGCCCCTGGGCCACAGGACAGGATCACCCGCATCGGCTGACACGAACCCTCGACATGAACTGATGGTGTCCGACCGAAAGGTTGGGCACCATCAGTCTGCATCTGCTCCGCATTGGAAGTCAGGACTTGATGTGCTGCTTCGGTTCGTGAGGGTCATAGTGGCTTCGGGTGCTGGGCGACGCCTGGTGGTTCAACGCTTCAAGGGTGCAGAAGCGGTTGCATCGGCTCCCATGCAACGCCGCCCACCATGTCCGACATCGACGATGGGAACCGCCTAACATCACCGGACGATGCGATTGGAGACTCAACCTTGCTGAAGATGGGCGTAGGACAGTCTGACGAACTCGACGGCGCGCTCGCTGCCGAGGAGATTCTGAAGCAATGCGCCGTTGCGCTCGGTGGTGAGACGCCGCAGGCAGGTCTGTTGTTGGCCTCCCACGATTTGGACTTCGAAGGATTCCTGTCCGCTGTCAAGCACGCGTATCCAGGTATAGATCTGATCGGTTGCACCACGATCGCACCGATGTCGTCGGTTGCTGAGTATGTCGAGGGATCGACCTCCCTGACGCTGTTTTCGTCGGACCTTCTTGATTTCACAGTTGGCCTTGGAACCGATGTCACAGCTGGTGCGGGTTCAGCGACTCGTCAGGCAGTTGAGGAAGCGACCCGCAAGACGGACAAGTCGCCTGCGCTCCTTATCGCCACACCTACCATCGAGCAGTTCGATCCGACTGCCATCACCATTGAGATCGGGGAGATTCTCGGCTCTGGAGTTCCCGTGATCGGTGGTGGGGCGGCGCCAGACTTCCCGATGGCTGATCCCTGGGTCGGCGGTCGTCAGTTCTATGGTGATCAGGTCCTCACAAATGCGGTCCCTGTCCTCCTTGTCTCGGGGCCGCTGAAGGTCTCAGTTGGTGTCGCTCACGGATGGAGTCCGGTGGGCAAGACGGCGGTAGTCACCCGGTCAGATGATGCCAAGGTCTACGAAATCGATGGCGAACCGATTCTGGAGTTCTACCATCGGTACCTCGGAATCGGAAGTGAACCAGCGTACGCGAACCCTCTTGCGATTCTGGATGACGATACCGGCCAGTACTACCTCCGAGCTCCGTTGGAGTACAACGAGAGCGATGGCTCGGCAACCTTCTTCGGCTCGGTTCCCCAAGGTGCCACCGTGCAACTCGCTATGGCCACGACCGAGGAGATTCTTCGCGGGACGGAGGCTTCTCTGGCCGATGCCATGGCTGGGTTCCCCGGTGAGGCAGCACCTGAGGGTGCCCTCATCGCGTCGTGCGCGGTACGGAACTTTCTGCTCGGGACGCGCGCCAGTGGCGAGATCGAGCGCATCAGAGCAGGCTTGGGACAGGACGTTACGGTTTCGGGTTTTTATGCCTTCGGCGAGATCGCTCCGCTTGACTCCGACAGTACTCCGAGATTTCACAACGAGACCTGTGTGACAGTTCTCATCGGAACATGAGCGGGGTGGAGGCGCGAGACCCGGAGCAGATTGAGCGACAGAATCGTGCCCTGCAGAAGAAACTCACCAGGACCGAGGGCAAACTGGAGGCCCTTGAGATTCTTCAGCAGCAGAATGCGAACCTGATGCGTTCCCTCATGACCGAACTGGGGGAGGAGAGGGCTGAGTCCGAACGTCTGCTGCTCAATATCTTGCCTGCAGCAGTCGCACAACGTCTCAAAGCTGAACCGGGGATCATCGCCGATCGGTTCGACGCAGTCAGCGTGTTGTTCCTGGATATCGTCGGGTTCACGCCACTCTCAGAGACCCTCTCTGCCCAACAGTTGGTCGCGTGGCTCAATGAGGTCTACTCGGTGTTCGATGCCCTTGTCCAAGATCACGACGTCGAGAAGATCCGCACGATCGGCGACGGGTACATGGTGGCTGCGGGTGTTCCATTCCCGAAAGATGACCATGCCGCTGCGATCACCCGTCTGGCGCTCGACATGAAGGACCACTTCGCGAGCCTCCCGCCCGTGAGCGGGAACAGGGTCAACTTTCGGATTGGTATCAGCTCTGGCCCAGTCGTCGGAGGTGTGATCGGCACACACAAGTTCCAATACGACATCTGGGGAGACACTGTCAATACCGCCGCCAGGATGGAATCCCACGGGGTCCCTGGTCGCATACACATATCGACAGCGACCTACGAACTGATCAAGCAAGAATTTGTCTGTGAATCCCGCGGCATGATCGATGTCAAAGGCAAAGGAGAGATGGAGACCTGGTTCGTAGAACGAGCTTCGAAGTTGCTGTAGCTCATCGCGGTGCTCGCCCGAATCGAATCTCCTGATCGTCCTCACCTGTACTGCCCGACAACCCGACGTTGATGTGCGTTACGCGGGCCGCTCGCAACGCAGTTGGGCAGAGATTGGAGCGATGCTCGGTGTGTCGAAACAGGCAGCGCAGCAGAAGTACGCGAGCGTCGCTGCGTCTGACTCATAGCCCGAAGGTCGCGGGTTCAAATCCTGCCACGCTACGAAGGAAACCCTTGGGATTCGCACATCCTGAGGGTCTGCTCGCGTCCGGGTCGCTTGAAATCGCCTGTGCCTTACCAGCGTCAGGCCGAGTGTGGGTCAAGGGGCACCGCCAGCGACACTTTCACCGTTCCGAGGGTGACGTGAGACACAAAGCGGCGTACGTTGGCATCGGCATCGAGGAGTTCACCGGTGATCCGGCGGTAGTCGGCCATCGTCCGGGCCGTGATAACAAGGGCGAGATCGAAGAGACCGGCGACTTCGTAGCACTGCTGGACGTTCGGGTGATCGTAGATACGCTGGTGGAGTGATTCGATGTCCGGGCCGGTGTCACGTTCAATGGTGACGAACGTCAGAACGGTCATCGGTACCAGAGCCATATCCGGGTCCAACTGGGCTGCGATCGTCCGGATGAGGCCGGACCGCTCGTGTTGCTTGATTCGCCGCTGGACGGCAGATCCCGATAGGCCAACAGTCTCTCCGAGTTCATCAAGCGTTTGCGTGGCATCGTGCTGGAGGATTTCCAGGAGTTGAACGTCTATGGGGTCAAGATGTGATGCTTTCACGTTGGCTCGTCTCGTTGGTATGTCAGACACGCAAGATTCTTGCACATCTGCGCAAGGAACTGCAAGCACCTTGTGGCCTTGTTCCCGTATCGTGAGCGCATGCGAAACATCGATTGCTCTGCCTGCGATCCTCGGACGGCTGCCGTGTGGGCTGGTGAGCCACAGGAGTCGAGCCATGGAGCGACACAGGTTCCCGTGGTCCACAGCGTCGGATTTGGGTACGAGGACGTTCCCTCGTGGCAGGCCGCCGCCACCGGAGAGACCACGGGCCACATATACAGCCGCAACACGAACCCAACGGTGGAAGTATTCGAAGAGAAACTTCGCGTACTGGAGGGGGCAGAGGCGGCGACTTCGGCGGCGACGGGGATGGCCGCAATCTCTGCCGTGCTACACGGCTTGTTAGAGCCCACGAATCGAGTTGTGTCGGTCAAGGACACCTATGGAGGAACCAGCGTCCTCTTCGCAGAGTTCCTTCCCCGCCTCGGGATCGAGGTCGACCTGGTCGACACTGATGACGGCGATGCGATCATCGATTCGATCGAGCGAGGATGCGACCTTCTCTACCTCGAGACACCGACGAATCCGACGTTGAAGGTCCTCGATCTTGAACGATTGATTGCGGCTGGCAAGGACCACGGAGCAGTGACTGTCGTCGACAACACCTTCGCCACGCCTGTCAACCAGAATCCGATCGCTCTCGGCGCCGACCTCGTGGTCCACAGCGCCACCAAGTACCTGGGCGGTCATGGGGACGCGCTCGGAGGGGTGGTTGCTGGTCGGGCAGATCTTATTGACACGGTGTATCACTATCGCGAGATCAACGGTGCAGCGATGAGTCCCATGGCGGCTTACCTGCTGCTTCGCGGGATGAAAACACTGTTCCTGCGCGTGGAGCAACAGGCTTCAAACGCGATGACCGTTGCTCGGTTCCTGGAGCAGCACCCCAAGGTCACTCAGGTGAACTACCCGGGACTACCCAGCCACGCAGGCCATGAGATCGCCCGACGACAGATGCGCGGGTTCGGTGGAATGCTCAGCTTTTCTGTGGAAGGTGGCTACGACGCCGTCAAACGCGTCATTCCACAGCTGCAATGGGCTCACCGAGCAGCGAACCTGGGTGCGGTTGAGACGACTGTGGGCCCTCCTGCGACTACCAGCCACGTCGAATGCAGCGCGGATGAACGAGCCGCACTGGGAATCCCCGAGGCTCTGATCCGATACTCCACTGGCATTGAACACGTCGACGATCTTGTGGCCGATCTCGATCAAGCTCTCGAAGCGATCTGACATGGCGACGCTCTTCTCTCCTACAGAAGATGCCCGGTTAGGCACGGTTGGTGCCGTCACGCAGTTCGCCCGGCCAGGCGCACCATGACCCAGCCCTCCATCGACAGAGATGAACTCATCGCCCTGACCGTGCAGCTTGCCCGAATCGACTCGACGAACCCAACCCTCGTCCCTGGCGCGAGCGGTGAGCGTGCCGTGGGCCAAACTGTTGCCGATTGGATGGCCGCGAGGGGCTGGGATGTGACAGTCGAATGGCCTGCGCCCGACCGTCCAAACGTCGTCGGCACCATCAAGGGCAACGGAGGGCCGTCACTGCTGATCAACGCCCACCTGGACACGGTCGGCGCCAAGGCGGCGACCAAGCAGGTCCGCGTGGAAGGGGACCGTATCTACGGCAGAGGGGTTCTCGACACCAAGGGCGGCCTCGCCGCGGCGCTCATCGCGGCAGATGCGGTCGCCTCTCTTCCGCCCGCCGGAGACATCATCATCGCTGCGGTCTGTGACGAGGAGGCCAGCAGCATCGGTAGCGAGCATCTTCTTGCCTCAACCAGCGCAGCGGGAGCTGTTGTGATCGAACCTACCGACTTGCAGGTCGTCGTAGCTCACCCGGGGTTCGCTGTCATCGAGTGTGTCTTTCATGGACGGGCGTCTCACACCTCCAAGCCGGAGGATGGCATCAACGCCATCACGCCCGCCGTCGTCTTCGTGCGATCCGTCGAGCGATACGCCGCCCAACTTGCGAGGCAGGACGATGACGCACTCTTCGGGAGACCCACCGCTCAAGTCACCAGAATCGAGGGTGGCGTCGAACTCTTCACGACGCCTGATCGCTGCACCGTGATCGTCGAACTCCGTACGCTCTCACACCAAACGACAGCTGCTGACATCGACAGCATCGACAGTCTCCTGGACGAAGCGCGAGCCCGTGGCCACAGCGTGGAATCTCGCCAGGTCATCGTCCGAGAGCCACTGTCAGACAACACTGATCAACCGATCACGGCGCTGTTGATCGATTCGCTTTCCGAACTGGGGAAACCCGCTCACGTCGTCGGGGCTCGGTACTGGACTGATGCTGCTCTTGTCGACGCCCACGACATCCCGGTCGCCGTATTCGGGCCGGGTGGTCACGGTATTCACAGCGACGACGAATGGGTCTCAATCGACGACCTCGCGATCTGTTCTGCCACTCTCGCCAAGGTGATGGCCGAGTTCGGCCAGAATGTCACCGCTTCGAGACGTTGAGCCGGTGACATCCACAGCATCGTCCTCTGGTTACACAGGGGACGTGCTGGCACAACCCGACACCCGCCACGTCGGAACTGTTGGGCGCATGACCCGATGCTCTTCTGCTTGGACCAGGACCAGAACTGCGTGGACGGTCAACGCAACCGGCCGGTGTGCGGCGCCCATGGGGGCTAGCGGATATGTGATATCTGTCCTTGGTTCCTGTTCGAAGAGCCCCCTCTGTCTCGTCCCTCGACATCTCCCCCAGAGGAACTGGGAGAGAGTTCCGATTCTGAGTCCTCCCTCGGCTCTTTGGACGGGGGAGGTGCCGAGCTTGCGAGGCGGAGGGGGAATCCGACTGTCAACTGTCAACTGTGAACTGATAACTCCACGGCCACGAACACCCAACCGGGAACCGCCTATCCGCTAGCTCCCTAAGCGTGCTCAGATGCAGCCCTTCGGAAGTCGCCAGGGGTGGTGCCGAACTCTGCGGTGAACGATTGTGAAAAGTGGCTTCGACTCGCAAAACCGGTCTGCGTCGCAATGGACCCAATGGACTTGTTCGTCGTTCGGAGCATGTCGGCTGATCTCCTCAGGCGAACGTGTCGCACGAAAGCCATGGGAGTGTCATTGAAGTATTGCTTGAAGCTCTCGGCAAACGCTGACCGACTCATGGTTGCGGTGGTCGCCAGTGATTGGACGGTATGTGGGTTGGCCGGATTATCAAGGACTTCCGCGATCGCAGCGCTGATGCCAGGATCCTCGATTCCGTTGAGGAACGCCAGCCCCCTGTTGTCCGAATCGCTGAGCCGGCGCAACAGGAGAACGAGGCATTGGCGCATCAATGCCTCGATCATTCCAATGCTGCCTTCGGAGTGCTCTTCGGACTCCTCGAGGATCATCTCGAACAATCGGCGCATGTCGGACGAGTCGGAGAAATCCATGGTGATCGGGTCGTCGACGAGGTCGAAGATTCCGATCCCTGGTCCGTAGGTGGCCTGGATTCGACCACAGGCGACAACGAAGTCAGCATCACCAGCAGGCCGTCCAATGAGACGCTCGCCTCCAGGGAAGCTGAGTTGAGGTGCTTGTGCGCCGTCCCCGCCTGACCCCTCAAGGACGTGTCTTCGCTTCACGAGGGCGAGTGTGTATTTGGAGATCTCCGGACCGGCCGATCGGTTCATGTTTATCCGTCCTGATCCAGCAAGAACGAAATGGATCGTCACCCACCCGAGTTCGCCAATAGGCAGGAGTGAGCCGCTGGCCACCTCGCACATGGCGAAGGGCATGACTGAAACGTCGAGGTCCTTCATCAGTCTGTCGAGAAGCATCGCACAATACTACCGCACGGATTTGGACGATTCCGAACATCTCAGGTACCAATCCACACAAGACATAGCGCATTCTGGACGAGAGCAACGCCCGAAAGGGCAAGAAGGGGTACGCACCATGGACAATGCAACAGCTCTCGTGATCACCGATCCACAGAACGATTTCCTCAGTCCCGAAGGAGTTGCCTGGGGCCTTGTCGGCAACAGCGTCACGGAGAACAACACCGTCGCCAATATCGGCAGCCTGCTCCAAGCCGCCAAGGCGTCGGGGATGCCCGTCTTCGTCTCGCCCCATTACTACTACCCGACGGACAAGGACTGGCAGTTCGGTGGTGCGGTTGAGCAGTTGATGCATGACATCAATATGTTCGATCGCACGGGTGCCCTGTCTCTCGACGGATTCGACGGCTCCGGTCCGGACTGGCTCGACGAATACAAGAAGTACATCGAAGATGGAGAGACGATCGTGGTAAATCCGCACAAGGTGTACGGGCCGGAGAGCAATGATCTTGCCCTCCAACTACGCAAGCGCGGCATCAGCAAGGTGATCCTCGCAGGTATGTCTGCCAACCTCTGCGTCGAGGCGCACATGCGTGAGCTCACAGAGAACGGGTTCGAGGTCACCGTTGTCAAGGACGCGACGGCAGCCGCGCAGCACCCCGAACTCGGCGATGGTTACGCTGCAGCTCTGGTCAACTTCGGGTACATCGCAAGTAAGGTGATCGACACGACCGCTGCTGTCGCAGAGATCAGCTGAACTCACATCGGCCCTCCGGGCGACCGCACGTTTGCGCTTCGGCGTGCGTGCGGTTCCTTGGTGTTGCGAGCGGCGAATGGGGAAGATTGGATCGGACACGGTTCGCCGAATCCTGGCGCGCCCAGTGGTAGGTCTCACAACAAGAATGTCGAACGGGCCACGGTGAGGCAACGATCCAGGTATCTGTGCCTTTCCTGCCATCGGCCTGATCGCCGCTAGTGTCTCGGAGGTACGGTCGAATGGCGTTCAACAGCGGACCGCTCGAACGCCGGGACCGCGCGTAGCCGATCAGGAACGGGTGATTCATCATGGAGAGTGTCAGGATCATCCTCTCAGGACTGTGGGTCGCTCTGATGCTGACGTTCCTTCTTGGGGATGTGTTGCGGCTCTTCGCCGGCGACATTACTCCCGGAGAGATCGATGGTCAGCGTGCCTCTCAGGCGATATGGTTGGGCGCTGCAGCGATGATGCTGGTCCCGATCGTGATGGTCGTTGTGTCCCTGACTGTGCCGTATCCCTCGATCCGCTGGATCTCGATCGTCGCGTCGGTGGTCTTCGTCGTTTTCAACCTCGTGGGACTGCCATACGTTGGCTGGTACGACAACTTCCTCATTGCGGTGAGCTTCGTCTTCAACGGGCTGATCATCTGGTACGCCTGGACGTGGGTCTCGGCGACCACATAGGAGCGAGGCCAAGGCACAGCGGAATCTGTCCGTATTGCAGGTTGCCGCTGGCTACACAGCGGGTCTATCGGGCTCTTCTTGCGGCGAGGGTTCTGGTGAATGGCGATGTGGGGCGGTATATGGCATGATTCACCGAATGCCACGAAGTGACCCCAGGTCGGTAGTTTCTGACCCCGACCAACCCGCAGTGGAGATCCTTCTCGGCCCTCAAGCTGGCCCGTTCCTTGACGCCGTACTCGAAGGGACAGGTTCGAGGCTGCGATCGTACACCGTGTCCCAGGTTCGGTTCGTCCCATCGAAGTCGGTGACGGTGCAGTATCGCGCCAAGCTGGTGTCATCCACCGGTCGACCTGAGTCAGTCACCTTCGTTGCCACGTCGGGGGTGACAACACCTGATGGTGTACCTGTTTTCGCTGCAGACGGCCTTGAGGTGGCGTTCTGGCAGTTCCCGAATGACCCGTTCCTGCCCGGTCTGGCTTCGGCCACCGATCCGGACCGTGTGAGCGACTTGCTTGGACTCCTGGGTGCACCCCAGGAGTCGGTCAAGCTCGCCACCAGGGCCTACCGGCCAGGCAGACGTGCTGTCATCGAGGCCTCGGGTACGACACATCGAATCTTCCTTAAGATCGTTCGGCCCGGGAGAACCGCTGCCCTTCAACAGGCACATACTTCACTGGCCCAGCACGTGCCGGTACCCCATTCGTTCGGATGGTCTGACGATCTTGGAGTCGTGGCTCTCCAAGCGATGCCAGGCCGTACCTTGCGCGCTGCTCTGACCGCTCGATCCAGCGGAGTCCCGACCGCTGCTGACCTGGTGGCCCTTCTCGACCGTTTCCCCGAACCCGGAGGCACAGCCAGGACCGTTTTGGGCCCACATCAGCGCGCCGCGGATCGTGCTCGATTACTCGACGCTGTAGCACCCGAACTCGCCACGAGGGTCGAAGCGATTGTGGATCGACTCGGTGCGGTTGCCGAAGAATCCCCGGTCGCTGTACACGGAGACTTCCACTCGTCTCAGGTTCTTGTCAACCGAAACGACATTGTGGGCCTCGTTGACGTCGACACCGCTGGAGTGGGGGAGAGGGCGAACGACCTGGCCAACATCGTCGGACATCTGGCAACGCTTGGTATCGATTCTCCCGCACGACGAGGCATTTCGGACTACGGCGGAGCACTCATGAGGGATTTCGACAGACGTACCGATCCTGTGGATCTTCGGCTCAGAGTCTCAGCAGTCATCCTCGGTCTGGCCACCGGTCCGTTCCGGGTCCAGGAGCGACAATGGCCGAAAGCGACGGAGCGTCGCGTGGCTCTCGCTGAGTCCTGGCTCACCTCCGCCGACGAGATCCAGTGATCGATCTCATGTACCGATACGATCGCCGACGTCGGCAGCCTGTTTGACGAGCACTTGCCAAATTCCACCAGCGTGCTATTGTTGCAGTTCAACGTAGGAATTTCGAAAGGACCGATATGCCGATACCGATCAAATGGAAGCTGGTAGCTGGCTCAGCCGCCGCTGCAATTATCGGCGTTTCAACGGCCGCCGCCGCCACCGGTCCAGAGACTGCGGAACTCGATCTCGACGATGTTGTAGCAGTCAGCGAGGTAGCCAACGCTCCGGCTGCGGACCTGTTGGAAGGTCCCGTCTATCTTGCCGTCGATGCAGACGATTCTCTCGCCTCGCCGTTCGACAGCCCGGAATCCCCGGACAGCATTGACTCACCGGATTCGCCGGATTCGCCTGAGAGTGTCGATTCGCCGGATTCGCCGGATTCGCCAGAAAGCGTCGACAGTCCGGATACCCGAGTCTCGGCGGTTGGAGACGATGATCAGGAAATCCGAGGTTCAGCGGTTGGCGACGATGACCCGGGCGACGCGGACGACCCGGACAGTGTTGATTCACCTGATTCGCCTGAGAGTGTCGATTCCCCGGATTCACCCGATTCGCCTGAGAGTGTCGATTCCCCGGATTCACC
>JAMBLL010000195.1 GCA_023336765.1 Actinomycetes bacterium
CGAGCGCAGCGAGCGGTTCCCGCGGTACCATCCCACCATGGGAAGTCTTGGTACAGGCGAAATCCTCGTCATCGCTGTCGTCGCGTTGATCGTGTTCGGCCCGAAACGCTTGCCTGAACTCGCCCGCAAGGCAGGGGAGATGCTTGCCAAGGCCAGGGAAGCCACCAAGTCTGTGACCTCGGCACTCGATAGCGAGTACGACGGTATCACGGCACCTCTCCAGGATCTCAAGAGCGAATATGATTCGACGGTCAAGGGCCTCAAGGACGCTGCATCGACAGCTACAGGGTTCTCGGTGGACATGTCGTCACCGCCGCCAGCCGCACGTTCTGAGTCCGATACGCCGACAGGGTCCGATGACGATCCTTCACCGGACGCCCCGGCAGACACACAGACCCCACCCGATAACGACACGACGCCCCACGACGCGGTGAGCGATCCCGAAACAGACGCATGACATCATCGACAATGCCGATGATGGCCCACCTTGAAGAGTTTCGTTCGAGATTGATCAAGGCTGCAATAGCGGTGGCCGTGGGTACTGTGATCGCCTTCTTCTTCAACGAGGAGATCCTCGCTCTTCTTGCCGAGCCCTATCACGTAGCCGAACCAGACGGAACACTTGCCTTCTTCCGCCCAACCGAGGCATTTTCGACCGTGATGCGCCTGAGTATCTTCGGCGGCATCATCATTGCCTCACCCGTCGTCTTCTACCAGATGTGGAGGTTCGCAGCACCTGCGCTGAGTCCCAAGGAGAAGAAGTGGGCCTATCCGATCACTGCCGTGTTCGTCATCCTCTTCACCATGGGAGTCGTTGTCGGGTACATCGCTCTTGAGCGCGGCCTTGGTTTCCTCCTCGACTTCGGAGGTGACGTGCTCACACCTGTCATCGGCGCCGACTTCTACTTGAAGTTCGCAACCAGGTTCATACTCGCATTCGGCATCGCTTTCGAGTTCCCTGTGTTCCTGTTCGCTGCGGCAGCGGTCGGTGCGGTGACGAGCAAGCAACTCCGATCCAACCGTCGCTGGGCCATTCTCATCATCCTCATCGCCGCCGCGCTCATCACACCATCTGGCGACCCGATGACACTCGCACTCCTTGCTGTACCTCTGTACATCCTCTTCGAATTCTCGATCCTCGCTATCCGGTTCATCTTGAGAAAGTGAATGAAGCCATCGAGACGCCTCTGAGAGCCTTCATGAATGCGCTCCCGTTTCCGCCCGACAGCTTCCAGGTGGATGCACTTCGGTCCGTGGAGGCCGGACGCTCGGTGGTCGTCACCGCTCCGACAGGAGCTGGCAAGACGGTCATCGCTGAGGGCGCTATCGCCATAACTGTCGATGGGGGGAGACGAGCGTTCTACACGACGCCGATCAAGGCCCTGTCGAACCAGAAGTACAACGACCTCGTTGCCGCATGGGGCAGCGACATGGTGGGCCTGTTGACCGGTGACAACGTGATAAACGGGGATGCTCCGATCATCGTCATGACGACCGAGGTGCTCAGGAACATGATCTATGAGGGATCTAGCGCACTGTCGACACTCGGAGTCGTCATTCTCGACGAGGTGCATTACCTCGCTGATCGCAGCCGCGGTTCGGTCTGGGAGGAGATCATCATCCACCTCGAAAGGTCCATCGTGATCGTGGCCCTTTCTGCAACGATCGCCAACCCCGAGGAATTCACCGATTGGATCCGCTCACGACGTGGCGAGGCGGACCTCATCGTCGAGACGAACCGGCCGGTACCACTCACCTCGATGTACATGTGGAAGGATCGTCACCACGGTGGATCGGTCGCCATGCTCGACGTGTTCACGAGAGGCGGACGCGCCAACCCCACGATTGGCAAACTACTCGGACGGTCCAAGGGACGGTTCCAGCGATTCACCACACCGAGGCGTACCGATGTCATCGAGTTACTCGAAGGCGATCACCTCCTTCCGGCCATCTACTTCATTTTCTCGCGCAAGGGGTGCGACGCAGCAGCTGCCCAGGTCGCTTCGAGCGGCCTCGGGCTCACATCAAAGAGCGAGCGTGACGAGATCCGCGAGATCGTCAAGGCACATGTGGCACACCTGAGTCCAGAAGATCTCACGGTGCTCGGCTTCGGGAGATGGCTGTCCGTACTCGAGAGAGGAGTGGGCTCACATCACGCCGGACTCATCCCCGCTTTCAAGGAGACCGTCGAACAACTCTTTCTTGCAGGTCTCGTCAAGGTCGTGATGGCTACCGAAACACTCGCGTTAGGAATCAACATGCCGGCGCGCACCGTGGTCATCGAGTCCTTGTCGAAGTTCAACGGCGAGACCCATGAGTTGCTAATGCCTAGCGATTACACCCAGTTGACCGGTCGGGCGGGGAGACGAGGTATCGACACCGAGGGCACTGCTGTCGTCCTCCACAGCAGTCACGTACCGTTCTCTCGGGTCAGCGGGATCGCCGCTACGGGCGCGAATCCGCTCAGATCATCGTTCGCTCCGACCTACAACATGACGGTCAACCTGATCGCGCGCTACGACCACGATCGTGCCCACGAGCTGATCTCTGCCTCATTCGCCAACTTCTCAGACGTCTACCGTAAGGAGGCGCTGAAAGAGAGCCTGCTGGAGCGTGAACGCGACCTTCTCACATTCCAACAGGCGGCTGTATGCGACCTGGGGGACATCTGGGAGTACGCCCGCACAACCGGTGTGTCACGTTCGAGAAACATCGTATCGAGTGCGCTGTACCCGGGTGCTGTGCTCGACGTTGAAGGCACACGGTACGTCGTCCTCGCTCGATCATGGGGCGGGGACAGGCCAAGGCTCGAGGCCACCAGTGCTTCGGCCGAAAGGAAGATCCTCCAGACAAGGAATCTGGCTCTCGGTACCGTTGTCTTGGGACAGATGAGCCTTCCAGAACCTGTCCGCCCGTCCCACCGAGCCTATCGCAACGAGGTCGCGGACAGGCTCGAGTCGTTCATCCCCTTTGATGAGCCCGTTCCGGTGTTCGGTGACACGGATGGTAATTCGATCGGCACCTGCCCCGATCTCGACACTCACCTGAGTTGGGTGGGCCGTGCCGATCGCGTCGAGCGTGACATCCAACGGCTGAAGCGGAGGATCGACCGGTCCGAGCGCGACGACATCACGGCAGAATTCGACCGCCTAAGGCGGGTGCTCTCCGGCAAGGGATACACGAAAAACTGGTCGTTGACTCCGACTGGAGAGACGCTTCGCAGGCTGTACAACGAACTCGACCTGCTGCTCGCGGATACGCTCGCACAGAGAGTTCTCGATGGTCTCGATGCCGCCCAGTTCGCAGCGATCGCATCGATCTTCACCTTCCAAACACGCGGTGGCGACGTGCCCCAACCTCCACATTCGCAATTCGCGCAATCCCCGATCGACGCCATCTATGACCTCTGGGAAGGTCTCACAGAGGTGGAACAGAGCGAGGGTGTTACCCCCACACGGGAACCGGACTTCGGCCTCGTCGACGTGATCCATGGCTGGGCATCGGGGCTTGATCTCGATGAGATATTCGACGACGAGGACCTGAGGGCCGGCGACTTCGTGCGCGCTACGCGGCAACTCCTCGACCTGCTCCGCCAGATCCGCGATGGATACGGCACATACCGCGAGGTCGCATCTGAAGCCATCGCTGCAATCGACCGCGGTATCGTCGCATCCGAGGTCAGCAATTGAGATCGCACGAATGGACTGTTCTCGTGAACCCTCATGCTGGGAAACGCGGCGCATCCGTTGAGGAGGTCGAAGCGACCTTTGCCAGCCACGGTGTGCAGGCTTGCGTTATGGCCACACGATCTGTGGAGCATCTTCGTTCCATCGTCACAGACGCGATAGCCCAAGGTGCGCAGAACTTCGCCATCGTCGGTGGCGATGGAACAGCCCACCAGGCGCTCAACGCCATGATGGATGCCACATCGGCCCTGGACCCTGACCTGACGTTGAGCATCATTCCTTCAGGGTCAGGAAGCGACTTCATCAGGACATTCGGGCATGCGAGGGGACTTGATGCCGGTGTTGCCCGGTTAACCGATCCCGACCTGTACCGCATCGACATCGGAGTCGTTACGGGTTCCTTCGGCCGGGTGTACTTCCTCAACGCACTCAACGTCGGCGTAGCCGCGGCATCTGCCGCCAGGGCTGAGAGGCTTCCCCGCGCGCTTGGTGCAAGGCGCTACACGATCGCGTTCTGGTTGGCTCTGTCGCGGTTTGCACAGGCAACGATCCAGGTGGATGTTGACCACCATTCGTTCGCTGGAGAAGCCATCAACGTCGTCGTTGCGAACGGCCAGTTCTTCGGTGGAGGAATGAACATCGCGCCGCGTGCCACACTCACCGACGGCCTATTCGATGTCCAGGTCTTCCACGGCCCACGCAGGAGGGCGTTCTCTGTGATGCCCAGAGTGATCAGGGGAACCCATCTCACGCACACCGCCGTCCGACGCTACATCGGTTCTGATATCATGATCGCCGCTCCCGACAATTGGCCTGTCGAAGCCGACGGCGAAATTCTCGGAACTGGGAACGTTCATGTCGCTACGATCGCTTCTGCAATCAATTTTGTTACATGATGAGTTGAAGTGTCGCCAGGAATGAGTATGCTGCGCGCCGTCGAATACAACCGAGAGAGACATGACACCCGAGATCACACAAGACACAGAAGAAGAAGGCACCAAACAAGGATCAGGCGATGCGTCCACGCAATCCAAAGAGGAGGCCACGGAAACTCTCGACGAACTCGAAGCAGAGGAACTCGAGATGCTGACCGAGGACGAGACCAGCGAGATGCTCGTCATCGACGAGGCAGCTGAGATGCGCGCCATCCGCAGGGCGGAGATATCAATGGATGTCGAGTCCGTGGATGAGGCGACGGCTGACGAATTCGTGTGCTCGAGTTGCTTTCTCGTGAAACGGTCCAGCCAGATGGCGTACAAACGAAAGAAGATCTGTCGCGACTGCGCGTCGTGACGAAGGTACCTGGTACTCAGTACTTGGTATTTGGATCACCGTGTTGGCACGATCCTAGGTTCTGTGCACGGGTCAGAGAGGACTGTTCTTGACACCGGGCACCGAGTATCAACTACCAGATACCATTGCTGACCGCTACCTCGATGATGCCGTTTCGCTGACGCGTCGACTGATCAGAAACGCCTGTGTCAACACCGGCGATCCGGCGTCGGGAAACGAGATCGTGTCGGTCATGACGATCCAGGAGTATCTAGGCGACACCGGCACGGTCGTTGAACCGCTTCCGGGTCGAGCGTCCGTTGTGTACCGCATGCGGGGCACCGAACCCACCGCCCCAAGGCTTCTCCTGATCCCGCATCTCGATGTTGTCCCCGCTGAGACCGCGTCGTGGAGTCGAGATCCATTCGCGGGAGACATCGTGGATGGCTTCATATGGGGGAGGGGAGCGGTGGACATGCTCAACCTGACGGCGTCGATGGTGGCAGTGTTCAAGTCCCTTCTCGATGGTTCCACCCCCGCACCACGAGGAGATGTGATCCTCGCTGCTGTAGCCGACGAAGAAGCTGGCGGTATCTACGGCGCCCAGCACCTCGTCGAACACCACTGGGACCTCGTTGCTTGCGACATGGTGTTGACTGAGGTTGCTGGACCGAGCCTCACCGGACCAGGAGGCACCGCTCTCCCTGTGACTGTTGCGGAAAAGGGATCGGCATGGAGAAAGGTCCATGCCCACGGGACGTCGGGTCACGGCAGCCAACCCTACGCAAGGGACAACGCAGTCGTGAACCTGGCTCGGGCTTTCGCAGACATCGCAACAACGCCACAGCCTCTTCTGATCACACCCGAGTGGAGTCGCTTCGTCCAGTACCTTCCCGTTGACGAGGCCATCCTCGATGATCTCCGCGACCCCGAACGGATCGATCAGGCCATCGAACAGATCGCGGAGACTGACGTAACGCTTGCTCGCTGGGTTCACGCCTGCACGCACCTGACGCTTTCACCAACGGTGATACAAGGCGGTGGTAAGGCGAACGTTGTGCCATCGAGCGCCGATGGTGAGATCGACATCAGGATCCTCCCAGGCCAGGATGCGAACGACCTCAGCGACCACCTGCGCAAGGTCCTTGGGCCAGACCGGTACGACGAGATCGACTTCGAGGTTATTTTCGATATACCAGCCAATGTGTCGCCACCTGAAGGACCCCTGTGGGACGCTATACAAGCCGCTGCTGAGATCCACACCGGTTTGAGCACCCTCGCACCAACACTCACTCCAGTCATGACAGACGCGAGGTTCTTCCGCGCTCTGGGCATCCCGGCATACGGTGTTGGTCTCTTCGACGACTCCGTGACATTCGGTGAGATGCTCGCCATGTTCCACGGAGCCGATGAGAGAGTCTCAGTCGAATCGGTTCGCCGAACAACAGCGTTCCTCGCCACGGTGATAGAGCGATTGTCCGAGCCCAGATGACACAGATCACAGACGACCAC
>JAMBLL010000196.1 GCA_023336765.1 Actinomycetes bacterium
AAGTCCTGGGGATGATCCTCGATACCCTTCGCTTGGATTCGGAGGTATCGGTCAATCTCCTCCTGTGAGGGACCGGACGAAATGAACTCCTGGAGAACCCTTTGGTGCTCGCGCGCAGCTTCTCGCGAGTACTCCGGGTTGGCGTCGAAACCGTGGAAGGCCAAGAGGTGGTCCTCGTCCAATCGCTGCCACCCCCGGGACACCGAGTACGTCTGTCCGAGATCGTGGCGGAGACGATCCTCGAGTCGCTTGGAGACAATCTCCAGCGCGAATATCAGCTCGGGCTCCACCGTGCCCTTGCGATCCCTCACCAGGGCCCCCCAAGTGACACCATGCTCCTGGACATCCAACAGCGTCGGACTCTCGGGGGCAGCCCTGACCCGTTCCGGCAGCTCGTAGTACATCGGCTTGCCGACCGGAAGCTCGATGCCCCAGGAGTCGGGCGACTCCCCGACGATTACGAGGGCGGCGTTGTCTGCAGTGAAGTGCCGAGTCGCCCACGACGTAATCTCCTCCGGTCCCAACCAATCCAGCCCGAATTGCCATGCCGCGGCTGCACCTGGACCGAACGGGCCGAAATAGGACGTGAGGATCCCATCGACTTGTGTCGACCCTGTCATCGCCTCCTCGCGTTGCAGGATCTCAGCCTCGATCATCAACCTGTCGAACGGAAGCTCGTGAATCGATGTCGCTACATCTCGGAGGAAGGCGCCGACCTCGTCCGGATGCCCTTGTGCCCAGAACGTGGTCAGGTGCGGACCGACGGAGCCATTGAACGCTATCTCAGTCTCCCGACGGGAGTACAGGGCAAGGTGCTCGACCAAATGCGTGATGCCCCGCTCGGGCAGACGCTCGTCATACGTACCCACCCGGAACTCAAGAGCAGCGGTGAAGGGCCTTGGCCCATCGACAGAGAAAGTAGGGATACCGTCGATTTCAGACTGGGTGACAATCGGCGTCGGAAACACCATTCCTATCCCTCCTGCTCCGCTACTCCCGTCCGATGATAGAAGAAGCACGCTAACGGTGCGGGTCATGTGGGGTCGGGTCCACGCTGAGGGATGGAGCCTCCCCAGAGATCGACACTGACGTTGCTGTCCGTGAAACAATGGGTGCTTGGCACTTGCTTGGCCGCCCACAACGGCACATACGGGCGAGGTTGTCAGAGACCGGGTTGCCTGCAGCTTGTTGCGGTGTGGGATACTGGTCCACGGTTACCACTCCGGTCACCAGTTTGGAGGATTCCGATGGCGAACAAGGACAAGGGTGGCAAGAGTTCAAAGAAGGTCGCTGGCAAGACCCTCAAGGAGAAGCGTCTTGCCAAGAAGGCAAAGAAGGCGTAGCACACCAACGAGTCTTTCGACAACGCGTTCGGTCACTGAGCACGATCACCGCCGAGCGTATCTGGTTCACCGGTTGCAATCGACAAGAATCCCAAGTGGGTTCTGCCCGCCCACATCGGTACATATGCGTGGTTCGCAGATTGCGCATATTGCTGCCCGGTGCATATGAATCGGTTCGCTTTGGGCTTGCCGTGCGTCAGCCTGATGTTGAGAGGGAGAGGATATTTCCCTCACTGTCCTTGAACCACGCTGACTTTTCCTTGCCATCGGGCGAGGAGATCACACCGTCCACCGTGGCGCCGAACTCACCGAAATCGACATCCATGAACACAACGCCCTTGGAACGCAGCGCCGCCACCGCCCCATCAACGTCCGCAAGGCGGAACCCAGCCGCAGTTGCCTTGTTGATACCAGCGAGCTCAGACTGATAAACGAGGAACTCACAACCTCCTGTTCGGAATCTCAAATCGCCGTAGTCGTTCACGTCAACCGGTTCGAGTCCTAGCTTCTCCGAGTACCACCGCTTCGCTCGCTCCAGATCAGAAGCTGGCAGAACGGGGTGAAGTGCTACGTTTCCGAACATTGGGAACTCCTGCTGATAGCCGGGCGGATTCCTCCCAACCATACCCATCGAGAAGCCGAGCTGCCCGCAGGACTACCCGCCCATAACGGCACATATGGATGTGCCCTAAGCCGCCGTGAACGTGAACGTCGTTCCGAGGTTGCTAGATGTGTATGCATCTGGGAGGGCAGCTGCAACCATGTGTTGGGCCCTCCAGCCAGTGCAGTGACCGGGGACTATGAGATCAGGTGCCAGCTCGGTGAGGCTGGTGATCGTGTCGGGAATAATCGGTTCGAAAAGACCTCCAGTGAGGTGCAACCCACCGATGAAGGCATGAATGTGATCGATGCCGGTTACTCGTTGGATATGTTGGAGGATGTTGATCGCCCCTGAGTGGCTACAGCTCGAGAGAACGACGAGCCCCTTGCCTCGGATGTGTACTGCTACGGCCTGGTCGTCCCACGTCGATGGATCTGGTTCCCACACTCCGTTGACTTTGGCGTGCTGGATGGGGAAACCCTTCTCGAAGTCGGTCACCCGATCGATCTGGCCAGTAACAAGGATCGAGCCATCCAGCAGCAGTGACGGACCGAGTTCGTCTACCACCTGCCAACCCTCACGGTCCAGATCGTTATGGCTTGGCGGAGGTAGACGTACCTCCTCTCCAGTCGGGAACATGATCTTGCGGTCGCGCCACGCGTGGGGGTGCACTATCAGAGGTACCGATGCGCGGACTCTCCCAAAGAGTCCCTCAAGACCACCATGATGATCGGCGTGACCATGCGAAAGCACCACTGCTCTGAAATCGCGAGGATCGAGCCCCAGTACATCAAGATTGTGAACCGTTGCATCGCGAGTCAACCCAGCGTCGTAGAGAAAGCTCTCACGCGAGTCGCCACGCTGCACTGTGACGGCGAGCGAGTATCCATGCTCGGCACGAAGCTGATCCCCCACCAAAGCATCCCTACCCAACGGCGGACGCGCACCGAACTCGGAAGGTCCAGCGAGGATGTCGATCGAGTTGTCCATCACAACAGTGACCTCAACACGATCGACCGGCTCTAGCCCCACTCGCTCGGCAAACGGCATTCGTCATCTCCTGCATCCACATTCGTTCGTCGTCCCGCACCCTAACCACCGATACCCTCACATGTGCAGGGCAAGGGTTCAAGAGAGCGAAACTGGAACGCAGCCGTTGTATTCGATTGGCCGTTGAGAGGGATCATCGTCCATAGCGCCGGTCATGGGACGGTTCCTGGCTGGTGGTGTCGCCAGTCACAACGATCGAAACCTGTCCCTGCGTGATTGAAGGGACCCGTGATCCCAGGTACGTTCCATTCGACCATTTCGACGACCGTTGAATTGGGAGTTCAGTAGGAACTCGATCCTGGTTGCCCTCGGAGGGAATCATCTGAGACAGGGATCTTGTATCCGGAGAAGTCGATGTGGCGGGATCAG
>JAMBLL010000197.1 GCA_023336765.1 Actinomycetes bacterium
CCCGTCCAAAGAGCCGAGGGAGGAACCAGAAAGAATCTCTCCCTCGGTCCTCAGGGGGACCGTGTCTATCCGTACAGCGCTGCTGACGTTGAGATCCTTGGATCCGCTGATCCTTTCATCTCGCCGCCTACGTCGATCGCTGAGATAGGTCCCCAGCCCGGTTCCCAGGCATCGGCATCTCTGACAGTGTGTCCGAGTGCTTCGAGACCTGACCGTGTACCAGGAGCGAATCTGGGTTCGATGCGCAGCGCGCTGTCCGTCCCGGGTGCCGGTTGTTCCATGTTCCATCGGGGCACCATCTGAGAGTCGTTGGTACAAGCCCCGGTGTGGAAGTGGTGAGCGGCGTATTGGGCGAGGAACTGAGGTTGTTGGTCCCCGCCGCGCGTTCCAAGCAGCAGGTCGAGCGAAGCGTCGCGGGTCCACAAGGTCGGTGACAGCGTGTGCATCGGTCGCCTACCAGGTGAGTACTCGTTCGGATGTCCCGGAATGAGGCTGAAGCCTGCGCCCCGGTTGTGGAGGAACACGCCGGTTGCACCAGCACAAAGCCCTGATCCGATGCCGGCGAAGTTGGACTGTATGAACGAAACCCCCATTCCGTTGCCGTCTTTGACCGTCATGTACGCGGTCCCGCCCGGGGACGATTCAGGCATGGGCCATCGGCCAGCCGACGTGGCGCTGATGGTTGCCGCACGCATTGCGAGGCGTTCCGTGTCGAGCAACTCTGCCGATGAAAGCGGTGCGGTGAGAGGGTCGGTTACGAACATCGATCGTTCCCATGCTACCGATCGGTACGCCTCGATCAGGAGGTGGTGGAACAGCGGATCGTTCGAGTCGGTCGGAGGGTTGAGATGCTCGAATATCCACAGTGTTGCGAGGGTGAGATACCCCTGGGTGTTCGTCCCGATCGTCCAAGCAGTCCGACCGAACACGTCCAGAGATGCTGGATCGACCCACTCTGCCTGTCTCACTGTGAGATCGTCTGGAACAACAGCCCCTTGTGTTGCTTCGGTGATGCCTGCGCCTGGGGCCCCGAGGTAGAAGGAGTCCCGTCCGGAGGTCGCAATCGCCTCGAGGGTGTCGGCAAGGTCCCTGCGTGTGATGCGTGTATCGAATGCCGCTGGTGATCCATCGGGGTAGAGCGACGATGCCGATGGTTCGGACCCGATCATGTCCGTGAGGTGCCTCAGCGAGGCCGCAAGTTCGAGCGACACGGGGAATCCATTCCGTGCAACGGTGATCGCTGGTGCAAGGATGTCTGTCAGTGTCAGATTCGCGTACCGTTGCGTGAGCGCTTCCCATCCGTCGACACATCCGGGGACCGTGATCGACCAGGGGCTTCGGTAGGGGATCGCACCGAATCCCATGTCGCGTAGGCCGTCGGCGGTGATCCCTGAACCCGCTCTGCCCGACGCGTTGAGGGCTACGGGCGTCTCGATGCCAGGCTCGTGGATGAGGGCGAACAAATCCCCACCGGGACCGCAGGTATCAGGAGCGACCACACCCAACACGGCGTCAACAGCTATGGCGGCGTCGACAGCGTTCCCACCCACACGGAGGATCTCGATACCGGCCAGCGAAGCGAGATGGTGTGGTGACACCACGATCGCGTCTGTCATTGGCCGCGGACCCGTCGAGAGCTGCGCCTGTGGTGGCCGCTGTGGCGGCTTCTTCATCACGGTGCCGTACCGTTCAACGCTTGTGCTCGGACGCTGAACCGGGGACGCCAGGCACCCCGTGGGCGAACAATGAGAGGGGCTTGCGCATCTGGTGTTCGAGGAACACACCGGTCCCGAGTGCGAGGAGAACGTCTCCGAGCGACAAGACGGCACCAGGCAGCGGGATCACATCTCCCAGAAAGGGGAACGTCGTTTCCGGCGTCAGCAGGACATGTTTGGCGTCAAGTGCCAGACTCCCTGTTGCGCTGGTCGCGATCAGCGCAGCTTCCGCCAGGACCGGCATCCCACCGTTGGCGACGATGACGGTGAAGTTCATCAGGATGCCGAGGCCTGCGATCCAGATACCGCTGAGCTTCCTGTTCAGGAGTATGAACGCGAGGAGCGGGAGGTAGGAGATGAGGATGAGCGCTACAGCCAGTTCGTGTCGGTTGCCCGGCACGAAACTTGCGGCAGCGAGAAGCACGAAACCGACGAGGAGCAGCCACCACATCTTGACTCTGATGCCAGAGAGGTTCCTGAGGCTTCCCCCGCGCAGGGCCCCGACGAGTAGGGAGATGATGATTACGAGCAGAATCCACTGCATACGGTCACTGTAGTGACGCCGGCTACTTCGACCACCCCACGAGGCAAGGATTTCGCTATTGTTTATCGTTCAGGGCGCCTGGAGGGTTCAGTGATCGAATATCTGGTGGATGACGGCGTGGCGATGGTCACGATCAACGACCCTGCGCGGCGCAATCCTCTGTCGAACGATGTCATCGGCCAACTCAAGAACGCAGTGATCCGTGCGGGCGATGATGACGCTGTTGCTGTGGTTGTCATCACTGGCGCTGGGGACAGGGCATTCTCCGCAGGGGGAGATCTTGCCTCAGGTTTCGTGGACTCTCCGCTCCCGGGACATGCCGCACGGGGGGAACTTGCTGACCTGTTCCGTGCAATGACGTTACTCCCGAAGCCGGTCGTCGGGCGTGTGAACGGTGCGGCGCTTGGCGGTGGGTTCGGTGTTGCTGCGGCGTGTGATATCACTATCGTGGTCGAGGACGCAAAGATGGGCACTCCAGAGATCGGTCTTGGCCTGTGGCCGATGATGATCTCGGCGGTGCTGTTCCCGCTTGTACCACGCAAGACACTCATGTGGATGATGATGACGGGTGCGGTCATCACGGGGGAGCGGGCAGCTGAACTCGGCATCGCGACGATGTCCGTGCCTGCTCCCGATCTCGATGATGCCGTCAATGGAATCGTTGCCAAGCTCAAGCGGGCACCCTCGGGTGCGATGGCCCTTGGGAAGCGGTCTTTCTACACAACCGCTTCGATGGATCCCGACACAGCCCTTGACTACCTCCACATCGGGCTCACAGCCGTCTCGTTCACCGATGACGCAGCCGAAGGCGTATCAGCGTTCCTCGAACGCCGTGACCCGAACTGGACAGGGCGCTGACCAGTCCCCCTTTCAAGGGGGACGGCAGAGGAGCGTCAGCGACGATGCAGGGGGATAACGCGAAGCCAACAGGCCTTGTGCCGCTTGGTGGATCCCCCTCGCTCGAAGACTCGCTTGTCCCCCTTGAAAGGGGGACGCCTTGGCGCTAGCTCCTCCTCATGTCATCCATTGCAGCAGCCACAACGCGATCATGCCGAAGACGATCGCGGCACCGATGCTCTTTGTGAGCCA
>JAMBLL010000198.1 GCA_023336765.1 Actinomycetes bacterium
CTACCCGCAGCCTCCTCCGCCGCCACCGGTCGCGACGACAGTCGCCGCTTCGCTTGGCAACTGCATGGTGCCAGGGACAGGCATGTAGGCGGGAGGAGCGGAGAGGCTGTTCGTCATCCAGAACCTGACCTCTGCGTGATACTCGTCCACGGTTGGAGCCGGCGCAACAGATTCTGGCGCAGTGGTCGGGGCCACGATCCATTCGGGCCACACGGCATTCTCATTGAGCACCCGTTCCTGCCATCCGATCGAGCCACCCTCGAGCAACATCGCGTTGATCCCCTCAACACGAAGATTCTCTACCAGGTCGCTACCAGACCTGGAGTTTCCATCATCAACGACCACGAGTGGACTGTTCCGATCGGGACCAGTCAGAACACGGTTGAGCATCTCGACCGTTGCTGTGAACTCATCCTCGCGGGTATCACAAGGAAGAACCACCAGGGCATGGCGAATCGGCACCGCAGTGCGTTCCTCCGCTGACCGCAGGTCGATGACGTGTGAGTTCGGTGGTTTGTCCTCTTCTGCGCGGTTCGCATCAGCAATGAGCCAACCTGCGAGGCTGACAGGGTCGATGACCGGTACGGCAGCGGCGTCCACGGCGACCACCGCAGGAATCTCGGTCCCAATGGCGATGGCCTCGGGGGTTTCCTTGCCTATCTGGAGTACACCGATTACGACGACGAGGAACATGGCGACGACGATGACCACGGTTGTCGCCTTTTGGGCCTTCGGCTTGACGACCGGATCTCGAGGATCTTCATCTTCCAACTGTTCCGGAGTCCGCAGCGAATACCGCTGCTCGACGATGTAGAGGTAGCGGAAACTCGCTATGACCAGCACCGTGATTCCACCGACCCAGAGCCACGCCCAGGGGCTTTGGAGAGCGGTCATGACCGTTGATCCGCTGGGGATATAGAGGCTCTGGAACCATGCGGACTGCCCCGCACCATCAAAGAAGAGCGAGAACGCGTAGATCCCGGCAACGATTCCAACCAGGAAGTAGAGACCATCGAGTCGACCGCGAACGAACGACACGACGGCTGTCCCTGGGCAGAACCCACCGAAATAGAAACCGACTCCGAACAGGAGGCCTCCGACGGTCATGGGCAGGATGTAGGTCGTGTTGACCTCGAGCAGTCCAAGATCCATGAGTCCCAACGCTGAGAGAATCTGAGAACCGATCATCGCGGTGAGGAGCGCGCTGAACATGACCTTGTAGACCTGGAAGTTGCGCAACGTGAACACCGACGTGAGTATCTTCGCCGAGCCGAAGCCTGATCGTTCCAGGAACCACCCAAAGCCAACGCCGATGAGCGCTGCGAAGAACAGATAGACGTAGGGTGAAGCCCCGAACAGGGGGACCCAGGGGAATGCAGTACTCATCGCCACACCTTCTTGAATGCGAATGCCGCTGCGAATCCTCCGACGAACACCGCTCCAAGGAACAGCCATGACCCCAACGAGAGCAGTGCTGCTTCAGAGAGATGATGGGAGGTACAGCCTCGGGTTAACCGTGTTGAGAATCCCACGATTGCCCCACCACCGAGTGCTAGGAGCAACCGCGACTTGTTCGAGATCAGGCTGCCCTTGTCGATACCGAACTTGATACGACCGGCAAGGAGTGCTGAGACGAAGCCACCGATTGCGATGCCTCCGACAGTCCACGTGAGCCAATAGTCCCATAGACCTCTGTCGAGAACGGGACCCCAATACGCATTGGATGCCACGTGGTTCGGCGCGACCTCTGCAAGGCTGTATGCCCCAAGTCGAGAGAAGAACCCCGATGCTCCCGGTCCATGCCCCAGCAGCATGTAGCCAGCGAGGACGGCAAGACCCAGGCCGATACCCGCAAGGTATGGCGAACCGAGCTTCTCCGGCTTCGCATCGTTCATCTTTGTCAGCACACGAGCCACCGAGTCATACATCAAGCGTGGCAAAGCGAATCGCTCATCAGGGTTCACCGGTTCGCCCTCATCAGGGTGATCGCGGTACCACTCGGCATGGTGGTGTTCGACGTATTCCGGGTCGATGTCACCTTTGACCATACTGACGAGTGCTGGCCGCTCCTCCGTGATGAGTGCGGCCATCGAGAAGTGCACGAAGAAGAAAGCGATGACGACAGCCACGGTGAGGAGGTGAACGAACACCAACGCCCTTCCCAGAGCGCCCCCGCCGGTTCCGAACCACATGAGGAGACCGGAGCCTCCAATGATCGCCACGCCAAGAACCACGACGATTCCGAATGCCTTCTGCCCTGCGTTGTACGCACCCTGGTCAGGCAGAGTGGTTGTTGGATCGATCTCGGCTTTAGGTCGTGCCTTGAACCAAGCAAGGTCGTTCCACGTGGGCATGAGATCCTTGAGGAACCTCAAAGAGAGCCCGTGCGGGTCCAGGAAGAAGGAGATCACCATGACTGCAAACCAGAGCATCCCCACGTATACATGGATATGCAGCAGATTGGTCGCACCTCCAAAGAGCCGGTTGACACCGTCGATGTAGAACCGCGGTCCAATCTGGTAGCCCGAGTTGCTAATGATGGCGATGCCGCTCAGCCACAGGAACAGGAAACTCGCAGCGTTGAACCAATGAACAACGCGCTGCTGAATCGGATGCTTTGTGAGCTGTGCCTCAGACTGAGCTGGCTGCTGTGTTACCTGTTGCTCAGACATTCTCGTGTCCTTCCTCGGCCGTGGCACCATCATCTGCCTGCACCGTTGCGTCATCCTCGCCCGCTTCTACCGTTGCGCCGTCCGACTCGGCAAGGGCTGCAATCGCCACACGCTCCTTGCGTTCGCGCAGCTTTCCAAGACCGATCATCCCAGCCATGGCAAATGCGCTGGCAACTCCCAGAGCTCCCACGGCCTTACCGGCTCCGTTGCGCCACACCATGCTCGTCTTGCTTCCATCGTCCTGAGGTGGCAGCTGTTGCTCGAACAGGGCCAGGTCCTCGGGCAAGCCGCTGAAGCGCAGCGTCGGGATCGGGTTCACGGTCGGCGACGTGTGGTTGATCACCTCATGTCCTGCATCTATGGCCCTGACATCACCAACGCTGATTTCGCGCTTCTCGCCGTCGATCTCCACGACCTCGTAGAAGGTGCGAGCGCCTGCGGGACACACATCGAAACATGCGGGCGCTTGTCCGTTCTGGACACGTCCTTCGCACAGTGTGCACTTCTGGAGGATGTTGGTGTCGGGTGCAACGTATCGCGCGTCGTA
>JAMBLL010000199.1 GCA_023336765.1 Actinomycetes bacterium
ATCGCGATCATCCTCATGATCTATCGCAATCTCCACACGGCTGATGTCGACAAGCTTGATCGGATGAAGGGGTAGCGCATGAACATTCTTGCAACCATCATCCCTCAGATCATCCTCGCCACTGAGGAGGGCGGCAATACCGAAGAAGCCGCACATGCAATAGTGCCTGGCATCACGAGCGGCGCACTCGTCGAGTGGGCGTGGCTCATCCCTGTTGTCCCTCTGGTCGCTGCGTTCCTGATCGTGTTCGTCGGTAAGAAGTCACCGTTCAAGGGTTGGCTCATGGCTGAACTCTCCATCGGCTTCGTTGCCGTGTACGGGACCGTCCTGTTCGTGCTCAACGCCACCCAGGGCATCGTGTACGAAGGCCAGGTGGAGATCGCCCGAATCGGCGAACTCACGCTCGAGTGGGGCTGGATGGTCGACGGCCTGTCGATCATGATGTACTTCCTTGTTGGCGTCGTTGGACTCCTTGTGTTCACGTATGCAAAGAGCTACATGCACGGCGACATCCGCTTCACCTGGTTCTTTGCATCGTTCTCACTGTTCGCCGGTGGCATGCTCGTACTCGTTGCGTCACCGAACATGATCCAGCTGATCGTCGGCTGGGAACTCGTTGGTGTGGCGTCCTATCTGCTGATCGGGCACTACTGGGAGGATCTGACCAACGTCGATGCTGCCAACACGGCGTTCATGGTCAACAAGGTTGCAGACGCAGGACTGTTCCTCGGGGTCATCATCATGGCCCTGTCCGTTGGATCGTTCCGCTTCAACGATGTGATCGATGTGGTCGTACACGGTGAAGAGGGTGCGTTGAGCCAGTATGCGTTCTGGGCTGGCCTCCTGATCTTCATAGGCGCAATGGGGAAGTCTGCACAGTTCCCGCTCCATGTGTGGCTCCCTGATGCAATGGCTGGCCCGACCCCGGTCTCGGCGCTCATGCACGCCGCAACGATGGTGACAGCGGGTGTGTACCTGCTCGGGAGGCTGTTCCCCTTCTACATCGATCCGTCCGGGCTGTTCGGAGGCGATGTTCGCAACATCATCATCGTGATCGGCGGGATAACGCTGTTTCTGATGGGGTTCCTGGCGGTTGTCCAGGACGATATAAAGAAGGTCCTTGCCTATTCAACGGTGAGCCAGCTTGGTTACATGGTCGCGGCGATGGGTGCCGGTGCATACACCGCAGGCTTGTTCCACCTCTTCACACACGCCTTCTTCAAGGCGTTGCTGTTCCTTGCTGCTGGGTCCATCATCCACGCTGTTCATTCGAACAACATGGTCGACATGGGTGGGCTCCGAAAGAAGATGCCGATCACGTTCTGGACGTTCGTCATGGGCACGCTGGCACTCGTCGGGATCTTCCCCTTCGCAGGATTCTTCTCCAAGGACGAGATCCTGGCATCGATCCGGTACGCCGGAGAGTCAGGGCAAGAGGTGGCGAACCTCATCCTCTTCCTCGGCATTGCGGGTGCGTTCCTCACAGCCTTCTACATGATGCGTCTCGTGGCACTCACGTTCTTTGGCACGTACAAGGGCCATGCCAAGCCTCACGAGTCTCCCAAGATGATGGTGTACCCGATGATCGGCCTTGCGTTCTTCGCACTGACCGCCGGGTGGGTGAATATCCCCGGTGTCTACACAGGGTTCACGACCTGGGTTGCAACCCGCGTGCCGCTCACAGGTATGGGAGACCATCATTCTGAGAGTTTCGATTGGACGCTCGTTGCGATTACCTCGGCCGTTGTGGTGACCTCGCTCGTCATCGCGTGGCTGCTGTACGGCAAGGATGCCGACACGCAGTCAGAGCGCGACCGTTTCCGGATCCCGGGGTTGTGGCCGCTGTTCCAGAACCTCTATTACATCCCGTCGTTCTACATGCGTGCGATCGTGAGACCGATCATGGGTCCCATGGCGAACGCTGTCCTTTGGTTCGACATGCACGTGATCGACGCTGTTGTCAACGGGGTCGGCGCGGGATCGGTCGCGTTCGCCCGGGTGGTCAGGGCGACCGATGAGGACGTTGTGGACACTGTCTACAACGCGACCGCGGCAGCAACCGGAGTTTCGGGAAGTGTGCTGAGGAAGGCCGTCAGCGGTCGGGTACAGCAGTACGCAGCATTCAGTTTCATCGGCGTTCTTGTGATCGTCGTATTGTTCATAGTTTTCTAGGAGGAGCTACAAGATGAATTGGTTTGAGAACGGCTGGGGCCTGAGCCTCATCGTCTTCTTGCCTGTCATCGGCGCGGCAGTGGTTCTCGCGATGCCGAAGGCGAAGGAGGCAGCCATCAAATGGGTTGCCTTGATATTCGCCCTCGTCACGCTTGCACTGTCGGTCGTATTGGCAGTGCAATTCGACTATTCGGCCGCTGACACGTATCAGTTCGGTACGCCGATAGACACACCGTGGATCAGTGCGATCAACGCACATTTCCATATCGCAGTAGATGGGATCTCCCTCCCGATGGTGGTGCTTGCCGCGCTCATCACCGTGTTGGTGATCATCTACTCATGGAACCACTGGCCAGAGCCACATAACCCGAAGCTGCTTCTGGCTTTTGTCCTCATCCTCGCAACGGGGATGACGGGGACGTTCGTGGCACTCGATCTTGTGCTGTTCTTCGTGTTCTTCGAGGTCGTGTTGTTGCCGATGTACTTCATGATCGGGATCTGGGGCGATACGAGCATCAGAACTGTGCCTGTGTTCGGCTGGAAGATGGAGATGCGTCTCTACGCGTCGCTGAAGTTCTTCGTGTTCACCTTGTTCGGTTCAGCGTTCATGTTGCTGGGTTTCATCGCCCTCTACTTCAAGTCCGAGGAGTTCCTCGGATATCGCAGCTTCTCGATAGTTGAGTTGTCTGACCTCGGCGCAGCGGGCGTGTTCGTTGGCACCTTCGGAATGCTGGTGTTCCTCGGCTTGTTCCTCGGGTTTGCGGTGAAGGTGCCGATGTGGCCGTTGCACACGTGGCTACCAGATGCACATACCGCAGCACCCACGATCGGCTCGGTCATCCTTGCAGCGATCCTGCTGAAGCTCGGCACATACGGGTTCATCCGTATTGCCATACCGATCCTCCCCGATGAGGCCTTGCGCTGGGCGCCGTTCATCGGTGTTCTGGCGGTGATCGGAATCATCTATGGATCGTTCGCGTGCCTCGCCCAGACCGACATGAAGCGCCTGATCGCGTACTCATCTGTCGGCCACATGGGTTTCGTCATGCTCGGGATCGCAACCATGACGGACGTCGGTATCAACGCGGCGATCATCGGCATGGTCGCCCACGGCCTCATCACAGGCCTGCTCTTCTTCATTGCTGGCTCCATGTCCCACCGCTACCACACGAGGGATATGAGGCGCATCGGTGGAACGATGGTCAAGATGCCCAAGATGGGTGTGCTCCTCGGCTTTGCAGCAATGGCGTCGCTCGGCCTGCCAGCTCTTGCTGGCTTCTGGGGCGAGTTCATGGCACTGCTTGCATCGTTCGATCCGAACCCGCTGATCGGGGAGACTTCGCTGTTCCGGGGCCTGATGGTCGTCGGTGCTATCGGTACGGTGCTCACGGCAGGCTACATGCTCTACATGCTGCGCAATGTTGACTTCGGGTCACCATCGGCTGAGTTCGCCGACACGCCTCTCGAGGATGTCGACACGGCCGAGTGGTTGGCCTGGACGCCGCTTGTGCTGTTGACGCTCGCCGTTGGCATCTTCCCTGGGATCATCTTCAACGCCACGAATGATGCTGTCATCTCGTTGGTCGCAAAGGCTTTCGGAGGCTGACGTGTTCGACCTCGACTACCACGCGTTGCTTCCAGAGGGCATCCTCGCCATCACGGTGTTGGTGACCCTCGTGGTTGACCTTGTCACGCGCAAGAAGCAACTCGTAGCGGTCACGGCGATCATCGGCATGTTCGCCGCCCTCGTACCGGTTGTGACTCTCGCGTTCTGCGACAGCTTGGCGTTCTGTACATCAACTGGAGCCGAACGTGTCTTGTTCGGTGGGTCATATGTCGTTGATGGGTATTCGCTGATTCTCAAGGGTCTGTTCATATCCGCTGCATTCGTTGTCCTGTTGCTGTCTGTCGGATACCTCGCGTCCGACCGGTACTACCAGGGGGAGTACTACTTCCTCCTGGTCGCATCGGCACTCGGTGCGGTCGTCATGGCATCGTCGCGGGACTTCATCACGATGATCGTTGCCCTCGAACTTGTGACCGGTCCGGCATTCCTGCTCGTTGGATGGCGTAAGGGTGACGAGAAGTCGAACGAGGCTTCGATCAAGTTCTTCATCATTGGTGTGCTTGCCCTTGCCCTCACGCTCTTCGGAGTGTCGCTGCTCTATGGACTCACCGGTTCCCAGCAGTTCGACGGTATCGCCGCTGCAGCAGCGAGCCTCGAGGATGTGCCGCTGTTCATCCTCGGCGTGATCTTCGTGATCATCGGATTCGGTTTCAAGGTTTCCGCGGTCCCGTTCCACCTCTGGACACCTGATACGTACGAGGGTGCCCCAACGCCTGTGGCAGCGTGGTTGTCTGTTGGCTCAAAGGCAGCCGGGTTTGTGGCTCTTCTGTCGGTCGCGTATCTCGCTCTGCCATCTGTTGCGAGTATCTGGGGCCCCTTGCTGTGGGTGCTTGCGGTGCTCTCGATGTTCTTCGGAAACCTCGTTGCCATCAAACAGACGAACATCTTGAGACTCCTTGGTTACTCATCGATCGCCCAGGCAGGGTTCATGCTTGCGCCCTTCGGTGCCTCGGCTGCCTCAGGGGCAGACGAACTCGCAACCCAATTCGCCGCGACCGTGACGTACCTTGTCATCTACGCCGTGATGACCCTCGGCGCATTCGCCGTCGTGATTGTCATCGGTTCACGCCTCGGGTCGTACGAACTCAAGGACTGGCGGGGACTCAACATGTATGCGCCAGGGTTGTCACTGGGATTGGCAGCCTTCTTCATGTCTCTGGCTGGAATCCCGCCGCTTGCGGGGTGGTTCGCCAAGTTCGCCATGTTCAGTGCAACGATCGGTGTGGGCAACTGGTGGGGTTATTCGATAGCCATCATTGCGGCGTTGAACGCTGTCATAGCGTTCGTGTACTACGCAAAGGTCGTGAAGACCGCCTACTTCGTACCCGTACCCGATGGCGTTGATGTGTCGATGCTCGAGAATGTGCCTGTCGGCGGTCCCATCGGATTCGCGATCGGCCTTACCGCTTTCGGCGTGATCCTCCTCGGCGTGTATCCAGGGTTCGCAGCCAACCTCGGCGAGTTCACCACCCAGATATTCGCCAGCGCCGGGTTGTAGAGGCTCCGGCGTCCCCCTTTCAAGGGGGACAGCAGAGGGACGTAGTCCCGATGCAGGGGGATCCGCGATGCGTAGGGTGGCCTCAGGTCACCGTGGCCGGTATACGTGTCTACGATGCTGCACACGGTGAATCAGAACGATCTGTTCATCCTCGAAGACCTCGTAGATGATGCGGTAGTCACCGCGGCGGGCGGACCGAAGCCCTTCGAGTTCACCGACTAGCGGCTTTCCAAGCCGATACGGGTTCTCAACGATGGGCCCGAAGATGGACTCGAGAACAGCATGCCGCACGTTGTCGGGGAGTTTGTCGAGATGGCGAAGCCCCTCGGGTGTGATCTCGGACTCGTACACCTAGCAACCTCAGACGTGATCCCTGAGACGCAATCGCTTTCCTTCCTCAGCGTCCATGCGTGAACGGCGAAGCGACTCCATCAGTTCGTTGTCCATGAGGATGTCGAGGGATTCTTCGAGGGACTCGAGATCGTCAGGACTCAACAAGACGAACGATGGTCGTCCGTTGCGAGTGACCAGAATGCGGTCGTGCTGGCGTTCTACTCGATCGGCCAGTTCCGATAGGTGGGCTTTGACTTCAGAGAAGGGCAGTGTGTCACTCATGGAACCCAGTATAGGTCAGAATCTTGACCCGTTCAAGGAGATGCTGCAGAATCTCGGTGTCCCTATCGGGGGATCCGCGAAGCGTCCTCAACTATCAGGTGTCTGGTTTCAGGTATCTGGATTCTGCTGTCTGGGTGTACGTGTGTCCGAGTCGGGTGGTCCATTGCCATCGACCGTCCGGGAGTCTTTGGTAGGTCCAGCCGTGTTGGTGTTTGATGCAGTGGTCGTGGCGGCAAAGGGGTGCGAGGTTGCAGTCGCAGGTCTCGCCACCAGCGGCCACGGCCTTGGTGTGGTCGATGTCAGATTGTCTCGCTGGCATTCGGCAGCCTGGAAACACGCATGCCCGACTCCGGATCTCGGTCCGGCGACGTTGTGCAGCCGAAGGCCTCCGCGTCGGGGTCACCACATGGGTCGGTTCACCTGTTGTGTTGTCACAGATGATGATCCTGAGCTTGTTGTTGGGATCGTTGGCGAGTTTGCGGGCAACGTCAGCAATGATGGGCCCGAAACCGGCTAGTTCTCCCGGATGGTCTGTGAGGCCGACCAGGGACTCCATCGTGATGGTCACGTCGACACTCCCGGCCTGACTCACAGAGCTCGGGCTGATGCCGTTGAGGTAGTCGATGAGGAGGTCTGTGCGGAGTTGGTCCATGGTGCGGGTTTCACCAGCGGTGCCACGCAGTCTCGTGGCCTCCGCATGGATGCGGTTCCCGATCGCTGCAGCCTCATCGGCTGGCAGGTCATATGCGTGGAGGTTCGCGGTCCCTGCGTCGGTTGGCTCAATCACGATCCGACGGTTCGCTACAGCAGTGTCGTAGCGGTCCTTGGCTTCGTCGGGATCGGTTTCGATACACAGGGTCTTGAGACGAGCACGGAGTTCGCCCGTCGTCAATTCGGGTGCGTCATCTGCAATGTCCTCGAGCACAGCATGGGCGGTGGCGTCTGACAGATGCGCTGTGCCTCGTTCGATGACCTTGGCACGCCGCACATCGATCAACCCAGATGAGAGCATGTCGAACAGGCGGGGGAGACGGCGGTGTAGCTCGAGGGCGAACTGCACCTCAACATCAGCAGAGTGGCGGGTCAGATTCAATGCGACCCTGATCTCAGCCGCTGCCATCTCAGCAGCTTCGACGTCGGGTTGGGGATATCCGTCGTGGGTCAACATGGTGGTGTTGACCGCGGCCATGTCCTGGTAGATGGCGGCCTGGTAGTACGACGCCATCTTCTGGTGGGCGCGCAACACAACGATCTGGTCATACCCAGAGAGTTTCGACACGTCGAGCGATGCCAGGAACGCGCCCATGACAGGGCCGGGCGACATCTCATCGAGCCTCGACGGTATGCCGTCATAACTGGGCTCGATTGCAGCCGACAAAGGCATCCCCGCAGGTGGTTCAACACCGAACGGTAGATCCTCAACCGTCAACCCGGAATACGCTCTCTCAGTCATACCCACAACGTATCAAACGGCTACGACACAAACGGGCAACCACGGAAAGAAATCTCAGAAGCCGGAAGACGACGCTCGGAACGGTCCTTCGGCACGCGAGTTCTCGATTGTGTCCAGGCTCTGCTGTGGACTGTGAACTGCGAACTGTCTACGCTCCTCCTCATGCCCATTCCCTCCACGGTCGACGACCTCGAAGCTGCGTTCGTGGCGAACGGTTACGTTCCGGAGCGCGGTCTATCGGTGGCGATCCACCTTGCGGTCCAGATGGGGAGGCCTCTGTTCGTCGAAGGTGAGCCCGGAGTAGGCAAGACGGAGATCGCCAAGGTGCTCGCATCGATTACCGGTGGCGACCTCATCCGGCTGCAGTGCTACGAAGGACTCGACGCCTCACATGCACTCTACGAGTGGGACTACGCCCGCCAGATGCTCGCCATCCGTCTGCTTGAGGCGACGGGTCAGAACATCGACGTCCACGACATCATGTCCGAGGAGTACCTCATCGCCCGTCCGCTGCTCCAGGCGATCCGCCGAGCATCTGAGGGAGAACCGACGGTCCTGCTGATCGACGAACTCGATAGGGCAGATGAGGAGTTCGAGGCGTATCTCCTCGAACTGCTCTCAGACTTCCAGATCACCATCCCTGAGGTTGGCACGATCCGTGCCGAGACTCCGCCCATCGTTGTTATCACATCGAACAGGACCAGGGAGATCCACGACGCTGTCAAGAGGCGGTGTATCTACCACTGGATCGATTATCCAACCGTTGACCGCGAGGTCGCGATCCTGCACAAGAAGGCACCTGACACGTCGGTGGCGCTGTCCAGAGAGCTTGCACGAGCTATGGAGAAGCTCCGGAACCTCGACCTGTTCAAAGCACCGGGCGTAGCCGAGACCGTCGACTGGGCAAAGGCACTGCAGGTACTCGGTGAGGTGGAACTGTCACCAGAGGCGATCGATGCCACACTTGGTGTGATCATCAAGTACGAAGAGGATCTCCAGACGGTACGCAAAGCTGGCGTCGAGAGCCTTCTGTGACCGCGGACGGTGCGACCGCAGCACGCAATGTTGTCATCTTCGTGCGCAGGCTCCGAGCGGAGGGGTTCTCGGTGAGTCCGCAGACGACGAATCACATTGTTGAGGCGCTTTCGGTCATTGGCATGGACAACGTGAACGATGTCCGGGCTGCGTGTAGCGCTGTTGTTGTCACGCGCCAGAGCCAGATCGAACGATTCAACGAACTGTTCGACGAGTTCTTCTCGGGGTCGTTCGTTGTCTCGCTCGACACTGTTGTCTCCCATGACGTTCAGCGCACAGACACCGGTGGGCCCACGCGGGTCGGTGCGGTCATGGCTGACGGCACTACGGAGCCCGACGAACCTGAGGAGATCTTCGAAGTTGCAGGGGGGTCGCACAGCGAGCGCCTGATGGACGCCGACTTCTCTGAACTCGATGATGATGACGCAGCAGCGGTCGCGGAGATGCTCGACTCGATGACCTGGAACCCATCGTCGGTGCGCTCGCGCAGGTGGCGTCCATCTGCAAGCGGATCTGTTCCAGACCTCCGCAGGACACTGCGTCTGGTGACCGGGCCTCAGGGCGACCTCATGCCACTGGCGTTCACCGAGAGGCGGCGCAAGCAGCGGCCGCTCATCGTGCTTGCGGACATCTCAGGGTCGATGGAGCGGTACTCAGAGATGTTGCTCCACTTCATCCATGGCGCCCAGCATCGGTTCAGTGGTGTTGAGTCCTTTGTGTTCGCGACACGGCTCACGCGCATTACCAGGCAATTGCGGCGAAGGAACCCAACCGAGGCGATCATCAGCGCAACGAAAACGGTCCCTGATTGGTCCGGTGGCACACGCATCGGTGAAGCCATTGGCACGTACAACAGACAATGGTCTCGGCGTGTTGGCGGGGGAGGGCCGATCGTGCTCATCATCTCCGATGGCTGGGACACGGGGGACCCGGAGTACCTGGCTCTTGAGATGAGGAGGCTGGAACGAGGATCACACAGGGTGATCTGGCTCAACCCACTCGCAGGCCGTGCCGGATTCACAACGGAAGCCCGCGGGATGGCGGCGGCGCTTCCCCATGTTGATGACCTGTTGGCTGGCGGCACAGCACGTAATCTTGCTGACCTGATCGAACTCCTACAATCCACAAGCACGAGGGGAAGGAGCGCATCAGCGCTATGAAGGAAGTACTAGAGGTCTACGAGCGGTGGAAGGGTCAGGGCAAAGATGTCGCTGTCGCCACCGTTGTGAACGTAAAAGGGTCAGCCCCTCGGGGTATCGGCTCGAAGATGCTCATCTCCTCTGAAGGCGAAATGGAGGGGAGCGTCAGCGGTGGATGTGTCGAGAACGACGTACGAGAGCA